>DASSIC010000234.1:0-4381 GCA_035692325.1 Gemmatimonadaceae bacterium
CAGAGATAGGCGACCTCCGAGTTGTGGAGCCGGGCGAAGTTCTGCGCATGCACCAGCCCTCGGCCATTGAGTCCGATCACGGCGACGACGACCTTCTCGTTCGCCGAACGCACCGATCGCGCGCGCGGCGCGGCGGTTGGGAGCACACCGCCCAGCGCCACGCCAAGGCCCACCGCGCCCGAGCGCTCGAGAAAGTCGCGTCGCGTGATGTTGCGCTCGTCGTCGGTCATGAAGCCCTCGTTTGTGCTCGGGTCATCTGGCGCCATACATTCGCGTGGCTCGAGATTACGGCGCGACCGTTCGGTGAGCAAACGGCCATCGGACGATGGGAACCAGCAACCGGTGACGCCATGCTGACTCGCCGCGACTTCCTGAAGAGCGTGTCCGCGACCGCCCTGGTCGGAGCACTCCCGGCCGGCTGTCGATCGCCGGGAGTAGCAGCTCCCGCATCACGCATCCGATTCGGCTACGCCGCCATCACCTGGGGTGGCGCGGACCGCCAGGCGATCGACGACATCTCCGCGCTCGGCTATCCCGGCATCCAGCTGCGCAGCGGCGCCGTCGCGCAGTTCGGCGCCGATCCCGCGGCGCTGGGCGCGCTGCTCGAGCGGCGCCGGCTGAGCTTCGTCGCTCTGTCGAGCGGAAACCTGAGCATCGATCCCGCACGGGAAGCGGCGATGCTCGCCGAGCACACCGCGCATGCGCGCTTCCTGCGCGACGCCGGCGGCCTGAATCTCCAGCTCATCGACGAGCGTCCCGCGGGGCGCGACGTCACCGTGGACGACTGCGCCCGCCTCGGTGGGCTGCTGACGGAGATCGGGCGCCGGGCCGCGGACGTGGGCGTACAGGTGGTGTATCACCCGCACATGGGCACGATCGGCGAGCGGCCCGAGAACGCCGAGCGTGTGCTCGCCGCGTCGGACCCGGCGGTGGTGAAGCTGCTGCTCGACGTGGCCCACTACACCCAGGGCGGAGGCGATCCCGCAGCTGCCATCCGCCGGCATCACGCTCGGATCGGTCTCCTGCACATCAAGGACGTCGAGCCGATTCCCGCCGCACCCGGCTACCGGTTCACGGAGCTCGGCCGGGGTCGCGTGGATCTCCCGGCTGTGTTCGACGCGCTTCGAGACGTTCGCTACGACGGGTGGGCGGTCGTGGAGCTCGACGACGTGGTCGGCCCCGGCGGGACACCGGCCCAGGCCGCCGCGAATAACAAGCGCTATCTGGAGTCGCGCGGATTCCAGTTGTGACCTAGAAGCGGATCGACACCGCCACGCGTGCGCCGGTCTCTCCGCTGGCGTTCACCGTCGGCGCCAGCGATGCCGCCGCCACCGCCCGTGCGCGCACCGTTTCCCGTTCGCTCGCGATCGCCGCATTGCGCCGAATCGAGCGCGCCGACAGCGCGATGCTCGTGCCGCCGATCGCCACGGCGCTCGCGCCCACGGCCGGCGCGACGTCGCGCTTGCCGAGCAGCGCGATGCCCATGCCGGTGGTGACGATCCCCGAGACGAGCCCCATCCTGCTCACCGTCGTTCGATGTCCGTCGGCGTTGCCGAACGCGTTCATGAGCGAGGTCACCGCGGCGCCGCCGATCGCGAAGGGCGCTACCGAGAGGAAGGCGACATTCCGGGCCTCCTCGGCCTTCGACACCGGCTGGACGTACGGCACCTGGATGCGCGCCGCCTCGCTCAGGGTGATTCCGTTGGCGCCGAGCCAGGCCGTGAAGGCGGTGTCGCTCGCGAGCTGGGCCACCCAGACGTTGTTGTCGCCGCGGCTCACGCGGTCCACGATGTCGCGCCGGCCGGTGGACTCCAGCAGATGCGCCACCGCGCACAGCACTCCCGTGCGCGGATCCACGAAGTAGGGCACCGCCTGGCCGGGGAAGTCGTAGTTGTGCGGGAAGGCGCCTCGGTCCCGATATGCCGCCAACGTGGCGACGAGCGCGCCGCGGTGCTCACGCTGGGCGGACGACAGCGCGCCGACTTCGCGCGCCGCGAGATCGGCGAGCACGCTGTCGAAATGCGCACGAATGCGGGCGAGCTCCTCCTGCCGCGCCGGCGCGGCCGGGGCGCTGTCGAGGCGCGCCGGGCGCAGGGCGGCGACGCCGATCGCTGCGAGCGCGAGGGTGGCGGGGACGAGCAGGCGGCGCAGCGACATGGGATGCTCCTCTGGGGGGATTCCTGGTGATCGCGCAGCCGAACCCCGGGCAACGAGGCCGCGTCACGGCCACGACGCAAAGGCCTGCGTGAGGCATCGCGACGGGTAGACGCGTATCGCGCCTGCCCGGACTCTTCGCCCTGTCACGCTGGCATGGGCGCATGTCATTCGCGCATATTCCAGTCTGGCCACTCTTCCCCGCATTCCGCCGGACTCCCGAATGACCACCACCGCCCCCTCGGCGCTCAAGCGCACCCCACTCCACGACGTCCACGCCGCCCTCGGCGCGAAGATCGTCCCCTTCGCCGGCTACGAGATGCCGGTCCAGTACCCCGCCGGCATCACGGCTGAGCACAAGTCGGTGCGCGAGGGGGTGGGGATGTTCGACGTCTCGCACATGGGCGAGTTCTGGGTGACCGGCGACCGCGCGGTCGACTTCGTCAACTACGTCACGACGAACAACGTCGCCGCGCTGGCGATCGGGCAGGTGCACTACACCACGATCCTCAACGATCGCGGCACGATCGAGGACGACGCGCTCGTCTATCGCTTCGTCGACCGCATCATGCTGGTCGTGAACGCCAGCAACGCGGCGAAGGACTTCGCGCACATCCAGCGGCACGCCGCGAAGTTCGGCGTCACGCTGCGCGACGCCTCCGACGAGATGGCGCTCCTCGCGGTGCAGGGTCCGAAGGCGGCGTCGGTGCTCCAGACGCTCACGAAAACGGATTTGAGCACGATCAAGTACTACCACTTCACCGAAGGTGAAGTCGCGGGGCATCCCGCGATCATCAGCCGCACCGGGTACACCGGCGAGGACGGGTTCGAGCTCTACGTCGAGAACAGGTTCGCCGTTCCCATCTGGCAGGCGGTGATGAAGACGGGACAGGTCGCGCCCGCCGGCCTCGGCGCGCGCGACACGCTGCGCCTCGAGATGGGAATGGCGCTTTACGGCAACGACATCGACGACACCGTCACGCCGCTCGAGGCGAATCTCGCCTGGCTCGTGAAGATCCCGAAGGGCGACTTCGTCGGTCGCGACGTGCTCGTCGCGCAGAAGGAGAAGGGGGTGGAGAAGAAGCTCGTCGGCTTCACGATGGCCGAACGCAACTTTCCGCGACACGGCTATCCGGTGTTCTGCAATGGTGAGCCGAGCGGCGTGGTGTGCAGCGGCACGATGAGCCCCACGCTTGGCATCCCGATCGGCACGGCGTATCTCCCCGCCGCAGCGGCAAAGGAAGGCACGACGTTCGAGGTGGAGATTCGCGGCAAGCGGGTGCCGGCGACGGTGGTGAAGCCGCCGTTCTACAAGAACGCGTCGCACCTCTGAGCCCCGATGGCGCGGAGGTTCGCATGACTGCGGGCGCCACGTTGCGCGTGGCGGTGCTCACCGTCTCCGACGCCGGTGCGCGCGGCGAACGCGAGGACACCTCGGGCGATGCCGCCGCCGAGTGGGCCGAATGGCAGGGCGCGGCGGTCGTCGCGCGCGCCATCGTCCCCGACGACGTCGTGGAGATCGTGCGGCAGCTTCTCGCCTGGTGCGACGACGACGTGGCCGACCTGGTGCTCACCACCGGTGGCACGGGGCTCAGCGCGCGCGACGTCACGCCCGAGGCGACACGCGCGGTGATCGAACGCGAGGCGCCCGGGATCGCCGAGCGGCTGCGCGAGGTCACGGCGGTGGAGTTCTCCCGAGCCGCACTCGGGCGCGGCCTCTGCGGCACGCGCAACCATACGCTCATTCTCAACCTGCCCGGGTCGACGAGTGGTGTGCGCGAAACGCTCGCTGCCTTCGTTCCAATCGCCCACCACGCGCTCGACATCCTGCGCGGCGCGGTCACGGATCACAGCGGGTCACCGGGTCATCGAGCCTCCGCCCCGCCGGTCCCATGAGCGTCCTCATCACGCTGCACGACGTCGAGCCCGCGGTGCGCCTCAATGCGCGTCTCGAGGCGCAGGGCGTTTCGACCGCCGTCGTCAGCCCGCTGGATGACGTACGCGCCGAGATCAAACGCACGAAGCCCGACCTGATTGTCGTGAGTGGGCAGCTCGGCGAAGCCGACAACGTCGGCCTGTTGCGCGAACAGCTGTGGAGCGGCGTGGCGGTGGTGGGCCTGCCCGACACGACCGACCCGCTCCAGCTCGAGCGCTTCCGGGCGATGGGCTACGTCGAGCTCTATCCCAAACCCATCGCCGTGGACGACGTGGCGCTCGAGCTGCGGCG
>DASSIC010000235.1:0-3637 GCA_035692325.1 Gemmatimonadaceae bacterium
GAAGCGCGAGCAACCCCAGCGCGCCCGCTCCAAGCAGGGCGACGCAAGCCCAGCCGAGCGCCGCCAGCGGGGTGCGTGGCCCGACGGCGTGAGACGGGGAGGGGGTGGGGCGTGGGGTGGGGGTGGGAAGCATGCGCGGCAACTTGGATTCGGGGGCGAGGGCGGTCAATGCGACCTGGCCCGGGGCTTCCGGGCCTCCGGGCCATCATTCCGCCGCGCCTCCGGCGTTCGGCCATTCCTCCGTTTACCTTTCCCCGACACCTCACCCCCACCCGTGCGACCGACTCTCCGCCTCCTACTCAGCCTTCCGCTGGTCCTGGCCGCCTGTCATGGGGCCGGGGGCCGCGAGGAGCCCGCACCGATGGCTGGGCCGGTGCGCCCGTTGGCCACCGTGGTCACCCAGCAGGTCATCGTCGCGCCCCTGAACTCCCTGCGCGAAGGGGATCCGCTTGGCTGGGGGCAGCAGATTCCCCGCTCGCGCGAGTTCATGCGTGCCTTCGACGACGCGCTGGAGGCGGAGCTGGCCGCGCGCGGATTGGGAACGCGCTGGGTCTTTCCCGCTGCGCTCGTGCGAGCCGGACGGGCGAACCCATCCTACTCGGTGGACCCGTACACGATTGCCGCGGCGGTGCTGCGCAGCCCCGACGCCGTCTCCGGCGTCCGGCTCGCCGATCCGCTGGCGTCGCAGCTTCGCACCATGATCGCGCTGCAGGAGTCGGCGCGCTCGGTGCTCATCCCGGTCGAGCTGCACTTCGACCGAGCGCCCGACGGCCAGGGTTACGCCGTCGTGCGTATCGCGCTGGTCGACGCGCGGCTCACCGAGATCCGCTGGATCGGTGACGTGCGCAGCGACTCCGCAACCACGTTCTCGCGCGGGCTCCTCACGAGTCTCGTCGCACACACCGCTGACCTGATCGCGGCCCCATAGGGCCGAGCAAGGCATAGACATGGGTACGCCAGTCACACTCATTCCCGGCGACGGCATCGGCCCGTCGATCAGCAGCGCCACCGTCCGGATCCTCGAGGCGGCGGGCGCCGAAATCGATTGGGACGTCCAGTACGCGGGACAGGCGGGGGTCGCGAAGTTCGGCGACCCGATCCCGGAGGCGACGCTCGATTCCATCAAGCGCACGCGCCTCGCGCTGAAGGGACCGCTCGAAACTCCGGTGGGCGAGGGCTTTCGCTCGATCAACGTGGCGCTGCGCAAGACGTTCGATCTCTACGCGAACATCCGCCCCGCTCACACGATCGTGCAGGGCGCGCGTTACGACAACATCGACCTCGTGCTCATCCGCGAGAACACCGAGGGGCTGTACGTCGGGATCGAGCACTACATCAAGATGGGGGCGGATCCGCGCGCGGCGGCGGAATCGGTGGCGATCATCACGCGCGCGGGCTCGGAGCGCATCGTCCGCTACGCCTTCGACTACGCAGTGAAGCACGGGCGCAAGAAGGTGACGCTCGTGCACAAGGCGAACATCCTCAAGTTCTCACAGGGCCTCTTCCTCGACGTCGGCCGCCAGGTGGCGCAGGAGTACGACGGGATCGACTTCGAGGAGGTGATCGTCGACGCGATGGCGATGAACCTCGTGCTCAAGCCGGAGCGCTACGACGTCATCGTCACGACGAACCTGTTCGGCGACATCCTCTCCGATCTGATCTCGGGGCTCGTGGGAGGACTCGGGCTGGCGCCGGGCGCCAACATCGGGCTCGGCGGGGCGATCTTCGAAGCGGTCCACGGCACGGCGCCCGACATCGCGGGGAAGGGGATCGCGAATCCGAGCGCGCTCATCCTCGCCGCGTGCATGATGCTGGAGTACATGACGGACGGCGAGAGGGCGCGGAAGATCCGCAACGCCCTCGAGTCGACGATTCGCGACAAGAAGGTGGTGACGCGCGATCTGGGCGGGACGGCATCGACCGACCAGTTCACCGACGCCATCATCGCGCGGCTGTGAGGCTGGTGTGACCCCCGTCAGCGTCTTCCACTGCTCCGACCTGCACTTCGGTCATCCGGCCGTGCCGGCGCAGTACGAGGCGATGGAGGCGCTGATCGCCGAGCGGCGCTTCGACGTCGTCGCCATCTCGGGCGACCTGACGCAGCGCGCACGCTCGGGAGAGTTCCAGCGCGCGCGCGCCTTCATCCGGCAAGCCGAGCGGACGAGCAAGGTCATCTGCATTCCCGGCAATCACGACGTCCAGTGGTGGAAGTCGCCGCTGGGGCTCGGTGACGACGGTGCCATCCTGGCGACCTACCGGAAGTACGTGAATCCGGAGATCGAGCCCGTGCTGCGCGTGCCCGGCGCCGCGTTCGCCGGCCTCAACACGTCGCACGGCGTCACGCGGCAGACCCTCACCTGGCGGCTGCGCGACATCTCGATCATCGGTATCGTGCGCCGCGCACAGATCGATCGGCTGCGGAAGGTGTTCGCTGACGTCCCGGCGGGTGACGCGCGCGTGATCGTGATGCACCACAACCCCATGAAGGGGGAGCTGTCGCAACGCCACGGCCTCAAGGACACCTCGCGCGCGCTCGGCGCCTTCGCCGACCTGCAGGCGGACCTGGTGCTGTGCGGCCACGACCATCAGGACGCGATCCACTACGTGGAGCACACGCGCAAAGGCACCGTCATCTCTACCGCTGGCACGGTGTCGAACCGGATGCGCGGCGGTCGGCCGTCGTCGGTCAACAGCATTCAGATCACAACGGAGCAGATCGAGGTGTCCACCCTCGTCTGGTCGGACTCGACGTCGACCTTCGTGCCGGGGCAGAGCAAGTGCTTCACGCGCTGACGCGACTGTTTCGCCCGCGGCGCGATCTCGCGCAGCTCGAACTCGGCCTGCTGGGCGGCACGCCGCACAACGCCGACGAGCTGCTGGCGCGACTCCGGCAGCTCGGGCTTCGGCGCATCATGCGCTGCAAGCTCACGCGCAACCGCAACGTCATGGTGAGCTTCGGCGGCGGCGTGCTTCGGGTGCACGAAGGCTACCTCGGTGCCCCCGAAGCGGTGCTGCGCGCGATCGTCGCCTTCGTCGAGGGGCGTACGCGGGCCGAGCGGCGCGACGCGCAGCGGGTCATCGTCGGATTTCCCGTGCGCTCGCCGCGCCCAGCGTCACGTCGCGAGCGCACTCACCCCGACGACATGGAGCTCGCCGGGCAGCTGACGGAGTGGCACGCGCGCTACAACGCGCGGCACTTCGAGGGCAGGCTCAAGTCGATCGAGATCCGTGTGTCACGGCGAATGAAGACGCGGCTCGGTCACTACACGTCCGCGACGACCGGCGGCGAGACCGCGGAGATCGCGATCAGCCGTGCGCACGCCCGCAAGCATGGCTGGCAGGAGGCGCTCCACACACTGCTGCACGAGATGGTGCACCAGTGGCAGGACGAGAGCGGCCACACGATCGACCACGGCGCGACGTTTCGTGCCAAGGCGCGCGCGGTCGGGATCGCGCCGTACGCGCGGCGCGTGCTGGCGACGCGGCCCGGCCGTGGCGAGGGCAGCCACACGCTGGGGAGAAGGGCGGCACGGAAGGGATAGCCGGCGGTTAACTTCACGCATCCGTTCGTTCTTACCATCGACCCGCGATTCATGCTCGACTTCTACGACATCGATAGCGTTCTGACCGAAGAGGA
>DASSIC010000236.1:0-2368 GCA_035692325.1 Gemmatimonadaceae bacterium
GAGGCGGTGCAGCGCTCCACGCAGCGCCTCGCCCTCTCGCAGCTCGTGATGGCGAACAGCATCGCCAGCCTGCGCGCGATCGGGAACATCGACTGGCGCGACTTCGTCGAAGGCGCGAGCCTCGCCGAGGCGATCCTCCGCCGGGATCCGGCCGGTGTGTACGGCGCCATGACGTTCGGCACGCGTGACCGCTACCGGCACGTGATCGAAGGGCTCGCGCGTCGCAGCCGCAAGTCGGAGCTCGAGGTGGCCACTGCCGCCGTCGACGCCGCCACCGTCGACGCGGTGAAGACGGGCCCCACCGGACTCGGTGCGCACATTGGCTATCACCTCATCGACGAGGGACGCGAGGCGCTCGAGGCGTCGCTCGGGTACCGCTCGCCGATCGCCGAACGACTGCGGCGACTCGCCCACGCCGTACCGAGCGCCGCATACCTCGGTGCGATCTCCATCCTCACGGCGATCGCGCTCACCGTCCTGCTCCGTCCCCTCGACGGAGCAGCCGGCTGGGGCGCGCTGTTCGCGCTGCTGCTCGCGATCGGCCCGGCGGCGGACATCGCCGTCGCGGTCGTCAACCAGCTCGTCACCCTGCTCTTCCCACCCAGCCGTCTGCCGCGGCTGGACTTCACGGGGCGCGTGCCCCCCGCGCAGCGCACCGCCGTCGTCGTGCCGATCCTCCTCGGCAGCGTGCAGGCGGTGGAGGACGCGCTCGAGCACCTCGAGGCGCAGTACCTCGCCAACGACGATCCGGAGATCCGCTTCGCGCTGCTCGGTGACTTCGTCGATGCGGACCAGCCCACGATGCCCGGCGACGACGCGATCGTCGCAGCCGGGATGTCGGGCGTGAAGCGGCTCAACGCCGTGTACCGCGAGAAGGATCCGACGTCGTCGCCTTTCTACTTCTTCATGCGTCCGCGGCGCCTGAACGTCGTGGACCAGAAGTGGATGGGCTGGGAGCGCAAGCGCGGCAAGCTCGCCGACTTCAACGCCTTCGTGCTGGGCGGCGGCGCCGAAGCGTTCTCCTACCTGGAGGGCGACATCGCCTGGCTGCACGCCGTGCGCTTCGTCATCACGCTCGACTCCGACACCGTGCTGCCGCGCGACGCGGCGATCACGCTGATCGGCACGATGGCGCATCCGCTCAATCGCGCGGTGTTCGAGGAGCAGGTGGGACGCGTGACGCGTGGCTATGGCATCATGCAGCCGCGCGTGAGCGTGTCGCTCGCGAGCGCGAACGGCTCGCGCTTCGCTGCGATCTTCTCCGGGCATCCCGGCGTCGATCCGTACACCACCGCGGTATCCGACGTCTACCAGGATCTGTTCGCCGAGGGGACGTACACCGGGAAGGGGATCTACGACGTCGCCGCGTTCGAGGCGGCGACCGCGGGGCGCTTCCCCGAGAACTCGCTGCTGAGCCACGATCTCATCGAAGGCTCGTTCGCGCGCGCCGCGCTCGTGACGGACGTCGAGGTGTTCGACGACTATCCGACTCGGTACCTGACGTCCACGCGACGACTGCACCGCTGGATCCGCGGCGACTGGCAGCTGCTGCCGTGGCTCGTGTCGGAGATCCCGGGGCCGCGCGGTCGCGGCGTGAACCCGCTCGCGCCGGTGTCGCGCTGGAAGATGCTCGACAACATGCGCCGGAGCCTGACGCCGGTGCTCACCCTCGCCTGGCTCGTGGCGGGGTGGAGCCTGCTGCCACACGCCGGGCTCCGCTGGGCGAGCTACGCGCTCGGCGCATTCGCCTTCCCGTGGCTCGCGCCGCTCGCCATCAGCGCGCTGCGCCCGCCGCGCGGCGAATCGTGGCGTCCGTACTACGCCGGCCTGGCGCACGATGCGTCGAGCAACGTGCAGCAGCTCGCGATCATGCTCGTGATGCTGCCGCATCAGGCGCTCGTCGCCGCCGACGCGATCGTCCGCACGATCTACCGCGTCGCTGGCTCGCACCGGCGCATGCTCGAGTGGCAGACGGCTTCGCACGTGGAGCGGTCGAGCGTGGGTGGACGCGGTCCGGTGTGGCGCCTCATGGCATCCGCCGTCGGGCTCGCCGCGGCGCTGCTGCTGCTGATGTGGTGGCACAGCACCACCCACGGCGCCTCCACGGCGGGCTGGCTCGTGCTCGGCGGGCTGACCACGATCTGGCTGCTCTCGCCCGAGATCGCCTACGCGCTCAGCGCCCCGCGCGTGCGGCGCGAGCTCGAGCTCGCGCCGGAAGAACGGAACGACGCGCTACGCTACGCGCGCACCCACTGGGCGTACTTCGACCAGCTCGCGACGGCGGAGACGCACTGGCTCATCCCGGACAACTTCCAGGAGACGCCGAGCCCGATCGTCGCCGCGCGCACCTCGCCGACCAACATCGGGC
>DASSIC010000237.1:0-2762 GCA_035692325.1 Gemmatimonadaceae bacterium
ACAGCAGGACCTCGTCGCCACGGTGTCGAGCGCCACTCGGCTCCCGGGGCAGTACTCGCTTTCATGGAACGGCCGCGACGACCGCGGCAACGTCGTGAACCAGGGCAGCTATCGCGTCGTGATCGAGGCGGCGCGCGAGCACGGCAGCTACCAGCTCATGCAGCAGGAGCTCACGATGACGACGAAGCCCGTCGCGGCCGACCTGCCGGGGAACGAGGAGATCGGGCGAGCGCGCGTCGAGTACCGGCGTCGGTAGAGGCGAGAGAGCAACCGCGTTGAACAGACCACAGAGGGCACAGAGGACACAGAGAAGAAGCGGGCACGGCGTGCACTCTATTGGCTCATCTGAGGCTTCTGCAGTTCACGGAATCTGAACAGCGATGAGAAGACCAAAGAGGGCACAGAGGACACAGAGGAACAACCCAAAGGTCTTGTTGTCGCAGTTGCAGTTCTCTGTGCCCTCTGTGTCCTCTGTGGTTTGTTCAATGCAGTTGAAACGCAATTCGTCTCCATGAACTCTGTGGTCTGTTCAACGCAGTTGCCCTCGACCCAATGACAGCAGCACTGGAAGTCCTCACGGACGAACATCCCACCATCGAACCTCGACCGAGACGCACACGGCCGCTGCGGCTGCGCGTGCACACGGTGCTGCGCTGGCTGCACATCTACACGTCGATGGTGAGCCTGGTCGTCGTGCTCTTCTTCGCCGCCACCGGCGTGACCCTCAACCATCCGGACTGGCTCGCGGCGGAGCGCACCCACGAAGTCACTGGCACACTGCCGGCTACATGGAAGACGGCGAACGGTGTCGACTGGATGGTGGTGTCCGAATACCTGCGCGCCACGCGCGGGGTGCACGGCACGGTGGCGGAGCGCACGGCCGACGACCGGCAAGCCGCGCTCACCTTCCGCGCACCGGGCTACTCGGCCGACTGCTTCATCGACGTGCGCGACGGGAGCTACAAGCTCACGACGTCGTACCAGGGCGCGGTCGGCGTGCTCAACGACCTGCACCGTGGACGCGACGCGGGGAGCGCATGGGCGTGGCTGATCGACGTCGCCGGCGTGTTCCTCGTTGTGCTCTCCGTCACAGGACTGGGGCTGCTCTGGTACCTCAAGAAGGTGCGGCTCAAGGGATTCGTCACCCTCGTCGCCGGGGCGATGCTTCTGCTCGTGCTCGCGATGATCGCCGCGTGAGCTGCTGTCCGGATTCGCTCATACTCTGCGGGTATGGAAGTAGACGAAAGATGTCTTGGACTCCACGACCGGTCCCGGACATCATCCATCAAAAGGAATCGTCCCACACTTCCATGGAGTCCGATGCGTACCCCTGTCTCGTTCTACTCGCTGTTCGCCGCCGCCGCGCTGGTCGTCGCCGCTGGTTCACCTGTCGCCGCGCAGACGACGGGCGCCAGCAGCTACGCGCGCCTCGCCGCGAACCGGACCGCGTCGCCCGACGCCCGCGTCCGCAAGCTCGCCACGTACGACTTCGACTCCTCGTTCGAGGGGATGCCGACGCGCGTGACCGTCGCCGACTCCGCCGGCACGCTGGTGGCCAGCTTCCGCGCCCGCGGCGCGCGCTTCGACCAGCCGATGAAGGTCGCCGTCGCCGATCGCGACATCCTGCTCGAGGGGCAGACGGTGCGCGGCCTGCTCACGATCGTGCTCTACGACCAGAACGACCCGATGTCCGCCGGCACGCTGCTCGGCACGTGGACGCTCGGCAGCTACCAGGGTGAGCTGCGCGCCCGCGCGGTGCGCTGACCCGCTCGCTCGGTCTCGAGCGAATCGTTCGGCTTCGGCGTCGCGCGCTCAATACGCGACGCCGAAGCGCATGCCGACGTGCTTCGGCTTCTCCAGCTCGTCGAGCACCGCGACCGCGTAGTCCTCGAAGGTGATGAAGCTCTTTCCCTTCTCGTCGGCGAGGAACTGGTCGCCGGTGGTGCGGTACTTCCCCGTCCGCTCGCCGGGGCCGATCTCCGCCGCTGGGCTCAGATAGGTCCAGTCGAGCCCCTTCGCCTCGCCGCGCCACACCTTCAGCGCCGCGCGTCCCTCGAGTGCCTCCGCCCTGTACGCATCCGGAAAGCCCGGCTGATCGACGAGCTGCTTGCCCGGCGCCACCTCGAGCGTCCCCGCACCTCCTACATATAGAACGCGCTTCACTCCCGCGCGCGTCAGCCCGTCGATCAACGCGCGCGCGTTCTTCTCGAGCGACGGCACCGCCATGCCGCGCGAGTTCGGGCGGGGCGAGATGGCGCTCACCACCGCGTCGGCTCCGCGCGCGATGGTCGCCACGCTGTCGGCGCTCGTGGCGTCGCCCTTCACGAGGCGCATGCGCGCATCCGGCGACTTCACCGCCGCGGGGTCGCGCACGACACCGGTCACCTCATGGCCGCGGCGCAGTGCCTCGGCGGCGACGCGCTGGCCGACGTTTCCGGTGGCTCCGAACAACACGATCTTCATCGTATACTCTCCCGGTGTGGTGGATGTGGGGCGAGCTGACGACGGGTCACGTTCCGTGCCCTACGTCCCACGTCCCACGTCCCACGTCGGACGTATCATGGTGTTCCACATCGAGGAACGTTTCGATGCAGCTCGTCTGGCCGTCCGCTACCTATCTGCCCGACTACGCACGCGCGCTCGAGCGCGGTTGGTCGCCCGACAACCTCCGCCCCGAAGCGGCGCAGGAGGAGCTCGCGCGCATCGCCGAGAGCGCCGACATGTTTCTCGCCGAGCAGGTGGACCGTGAAGCGAAGGGGCCG
>DASSIC010000238.1:0-5696 GCA_035692325.1 Gemmatimonadaceae bacterium
AAGTAGTGGTAGAAGTGGCTCTTACCACTCAGCCCCGCCTCACGGATCACGTCCTCGACGGAGGTGTGCGTGAACCCCTGCGCGTTGATCAGCCGCGCGGCCGCGTCGAGGATGGCAAGTCGTCGGGTACTCACGACGAGAATATTAGGACCGATCGGTCCTAGTGTCAACGGTGCTATTCAAGTGATTGTGACCACTAGTTTTAGCTGGAATCTTGTGCCGGGATCCCGGACAGCGGCATCGCGCCGGGCGCAGCCGAGCCGCTACCGCTCGCCCTCCCATTGCCTCCCGGGTTAGCTTGCCCACATGTCCGCCTCCCCACGCATCGACGTCACGCGGACGCACCTGGAGCTGCGCGGCCCCCACGCGCTGCGGCGGGTGCCGGCGCCCGCGCGTCAGTGCACGCTGCGCGTCCTGCGACCCATCGGCGCTGCCGAGTATCGCGCGCTCTACGCGCTGGTGGGGGAGCGCTGGTTCTGGCGGGATCGCCTCCTCTGGTCGGACCCCGAGCTCGAGGCCTATCTCACCTCGCCGGATGTCCACGTCTGGCTGCTGACCGTGGACGGCCACACCGCAGGATATTTCGAGCTGCGGCAGCACGGCACGCAGTCGGTCGAGGTCATGTACTTCGGGCTGGTCCCGGAGTTCATGGGACAACGACTCGGTGGCTGGCTGCTCACCCGCGCGGCCGAGGAAGCGTTCGCACTCGGCGCCGAGCGCGTCATCCTGAACACCTGCACGCTCGACGCGCCGCAGGCGCTTCCCAACTACCTCGCGCGCGGCTTCACGATCGTGCGAGACGAGCATTACCTGGTGGAGCTTCCCGAGCGATCTGTCGAGCTGACGTCGGACGCCGATCGCATCTGAGCGAACACTGCGGTATGGCCGCTCTCTTCCGAGGGCGACCCCGCCCCGGTAGTATCGGCCATCGGTACGGGCTCGCTTCCTGACGGAAGGACCTCATGCGCATCGGCCTCACTCGTCTGCGTCGCTCCATCGCGCTCGCCGCCTGCGCGTCGCTGGGCGCGTGCCGCGGCGACAGCACGGCCCCGAGCTCCATCGAAGTCGCCCTCTCGACGACGACGGTCAGCATCGCGCAGGGCGCGAGCTCCACCGTCCTCATCACCGTGCTCCGCACCAACTTCGCCGGCGAGGTGCAGCTGTCCGTCGAGCACTCCGTCAATGGGCTCACCACGACGCTCGCCGACGCCATTCTCCCGGCGGGACAGTCGCAGACCACGCTGCATGTCGGCGTCGGCAGTGCCGTGTCGATCGGCATCGGCAACGTCACGGTGCGCGCGCGCGGCGCCAACGTGAGCGACAAGACCGCGGCGCTCACCCTGCTCGTCACGCAGGCGGCGGGATACGCCATCGCCGTCCCCGGCACTCTCCAGCTGGCACCGGGCCAGAGCGGCGTCATCAATGTGGCGATCGCCAGACACGCCTTTTCGTCACCGGTGACATTTTCCGTCGAGGGACTGCCGACCGGCGCCACCGCGTCGTTCGCGCCCAACCCGTCGACGTCCGATGCGTCGACGCTCACGATCAGTACCGGGAGCGCGGCGCCAGGCTCCTATCCGATCACGGTGCGCGGCTCGGCCGGTGGTCTGACGGATCGCGTGGTCGCCTGCATGCTCACGATCGCCGCACCCACCTACTCACTCTCCCTCGGTCGCACCACGCTCACGCTCCAGCAGGGACAGAGCTCGAGCATCGCCGTCGCACTCTCGCGTTCGGATTTCACCGGCGTGGTGTCGTTCAGCGTCGTCGGCCTCCCCGCGGGCGCGACCGCGTCGTTCACGCCTGCGTCCACCGACGGCAACTCGACGGTGCTCATCGTGAATGCTGGCGCTGCGCCCGCCGGATCGAGCCCCGTCACCATTCGCGCGAACGCGACGGGCCTCGCGGAGCGAGCCGCCTCGTTCACGCTCGCTGTCGCGCCCGCGGCGGCACCAACCAGCGTGTCGTTCCAGCTCTGCGACGCGGCGACCCCGGTATGGGCCGGCTATCAGAGCGGCGCAGGGTCGTGGGTCAGCCTGCCGATCTCCGCGAGCGGGAGCTACAGCTTCAGCATCGCGGGTGTGGGAGGTCTGGCGTTCGTCCTGCCACGGTACGGCGATGGCGCCCGCTTCGGCTACGAGACGCGCGTCACCTACGCCTCCGCTGCGGAGCTCCAGAGCTTCGGCAGCGGTGCCTGCGTTCTCGCCGGCGCCAAGACGATACGCGGATCGGTGAGCGGAGTGCAGACGAACGAGGCCGCCGATATCGCGCTGGGCTCATCCTCTACGACCGTCGCCGGCCAGACAGGTGCGACGCCCGCCTTCACGTTGGCCGGTGTGATGGAGGGCGCGCACGACCTGCTCGCCACGCGTACCGTCGCCGGCGGCGAAGTCGCCAGACTCATCATCGGACGCGGGCTCGATCCGGCCGATGGATCGACGCTGCCGGTGCTGGACTTCGGATCGAGCACGGCGCTCGCTCCGATCAAGGCGACCGCCACCGTCACCGGCACCGGTGTCACCCCACTCGTCTTCTCGGAGTTTCTCACCGCGAACGGGACCGCGGCGCTGCTGACGATCGTCGAAGCGATGTCGGTCTCGTATAGCGCCGTGCCGCCGACCAGTCTGATCGCCGGCGATCTGCACGCGCTCGTCGCACTGGTCGAGGAGGCGTCCGGTCTGCGTGGCGTGGTGACGTACAACCGTCAGGCTGGCGCACGCACGCTCGCCCTCGGTCCGGTGCTCACGCAGCCGACGGTCACGTCGCTGTCCACGGGACCCTTCGCGCGACTTCAGCTGCTGATCCCGTCGCAGACGCAATACCAGGCGTTCGCGTACACCGAGTTCTTGCAGGGCATCGACTCCACAGCCGCCAGTCGGAGGGTGAGCATCCTCGCCACCGCGGACTACTTCAATGGCCTGCCGGGCGCGTGGATCCTGCCGATTCCGGATCTTGCCGAGACGGCCGGCGTCACACCCACATGGGGCCTGGCGCCATCGGCATACACCAACGTCTACTTCGAGGTGGATGGCGGCCTCGCCGCGAGCGCGCCCACGACCGATGGCAGCGAGTTCCGCTTCGCCGCCAGTCAGGCGGCGGCGACGACGTCGGCAGGATTGCGGCCCACACGGCTCACGGTATCTCGCCCTCTCGCGACGAACAGGCTCCCCGCGCGACGCAGCACGTGGGAAGCGTTGCGAACGCGCGTGATTCGGTGACGCGTCGCGCGCGCGTCAGCGCGCGCGACCGCGTCCCCCGCCCCCACCCGCGCGCCCGCCCCCTGGGCCACGCTTGGGGCCACGCCCCGGACCGCGCTTCCCGCCGCGCGGCGCACCCTGTCCTCCCCGCGGTCGCTCGTCGCCAGGGAGCGGTACGCCGATATAGGAATCACGCTCCCCCGCCGCCGACCGCCGGCTGCGCTCGCGTTTGCCGGGTCGCTGGTTGCGCGAATTCTCACGCAGGCCACGCTTGGCCTCGTGGCCCAGTCGCTCGCGCCGCCGGCTCTGGTTCGCCTCGCGCTGCTCATCGCGCTTGCGGTTGAAGCGCGCCACCTCGTCGTCCGTCCACGGCGCGTCGAGCAGTGTCTGCAGCTCATCCAGCGTCCGCGCGCGCACCGAGCCTCGCTGCCCGCGATACACGACGAAGCGCACCGGACGATCGAGTACCGGAACCTCCGCGTCGGTCAGAGAGCGCGCGACCTTCTCCGGCAGGCGAAGGCGTGCGACACCCCTGACCGCGCCGTTCTCCTCCTCCACGTCATAGTCGATCTCCACGTCGCGGTCGCGCACCGCCACCCGATTCGGCAGGGCGTCGTACCGGGCGCGCTCGGCGCGCGGCGACAGCGCCTCGAGCTCCCCCTTCAGGTCGAGATCGGCCTGCTTGAACTCCGTCACCGAGCGGACACCGGCGAGCCTGCGCGCATACAGCGCCGCGAGCTCTTGCTGGCCGAGCCGCGGCAGTGTGCCTCCCGAGCGGCGGTACGCCTCGCGCACCGCGTCGATCTGGCCCAGGTTGTCCTTCACCGCGAAGTGCCGCGCCTCGCCACGCGCGAGTGCCTGCGCGAGCACCTGCCGCGCCTCGTCTTCGCGACCGGCCGGAAAGTCGTCCACCGCCTCGACTTCGCGCTCCAGCTCGAAGCCGAAATACTCCACGCGACGACGCAGCACGAGCGGGGCCTTCCGCCGCTCGGCGTCGTACGCCAGTTCCGCCTCGTCGCCCGTCGCATAGCGACGGATGACGTCCATCGGCAGCTGCGTCCCTTCGATCGACGCGCGCGGATTGCCGAAGCGGTCGGCGAAATAGCGAAGCTCGCCGGCGATGGCGCCCCAGCTGCCGCACACGCTCGTCTTGCTGACGCGCGCTTCCTCCCCCCACGCCGTCTGCTCGTCGATCACGAGGTCGAACGGCATGTACTCGGCGAGCAGCTGCGCGAACTGCCGGCGCATGCCCTCGTGCGCCATCGGCATCTCCGCCGGCAGCGTCATGTCGAGGCCGCGGTACACGCTCGCCATCCCCAACGCCGCATCCTCGATCGACTTCACCAGCACGCCGCGGCGCTCCGCCCACTCCGTGATCTCCTCCTCGTGGAAGAGGTGTCTCGGCAGGCCGTACACTTCGCCGATGTACCCCGCGACCCTGAACGCCTCGGCGTACACGTTGTACGCCGTGAGGTGATCGCTGCCTGGGAGGATCAACCCTTCCAGGTCGCGCTCCTCGCGCGTCATGCGGTGCAGGCTCTCGATCCCGCTCATCACGGCGAGATACGGCACCAGCGCATCGTCGGCGTTCACGAGCAGTTCCGCCCACTCGCGCTCCACCGGCATCTTCTCCACCGCGCGGCCGTAGCGCGTGAGCCGTCCCTGCTCGATGATGCCGCGACCCTCGAGGAACTCCTTCGCCCGCTTGTAGGCGATGCGGTCGAGCGGCACCGGTAGTTCGAGCTCGGCCACGTCCACGCCCAGGTCGGCGCAGGTGATTGCCACGCGCTCCGAATCGCCGGCGAGCTGGAACTCGGGCGCGGTGGGCTTGAGCGAGGCGAAGTCGATGTCGCGGTCGCTGAGGATGAAGACGCGCCCGCCGGCGACACGGCCGTGGACGCGGCCCGCCATCTGGAGGATCTCGTTCGCCCCGAGGTGCAGCTTGGTGAGGACGTTCTTCCCCTTCTCCACGATCGACGTGAATCGCGTGTCGTCGATGATGACGGTGTCGAGCCCCTGCACGTTGAGCGCGCTCTGGCCCGCCGCCGTCATGGCGAGGAAGTACGGCTTGCTCTCTTCGCCTTCGAGGAAGGGACGGAGGATGCGAATCGGCTCGCCACCGTGATAGTGCGCGGTGTTGATGCGCGGCGCCCGCACACGGACATTCTCTGCTGCCTGCTCCACGCCCTTCCGGGTCGGGACGAAGATCGCGACGCCGCGCTTCTCCTTGTAGATCCGCTGGAGAAACTTGTCGTCGAGGAACTCGCCGACATCCTTGCTCACGACCTCGACCTTGGCCGCCTTCTCGGGATCGAACGCATACACCTCGAGCACGTCGGCGCTTTCGAGGTAGTTG
Source organism: Gemmatimonadaceae bacterium (assembly GCA_035692325.1). Classification (GTDB taxonomy): domain Bacteria; phylum Gemmatimonadota; class Gemmatimonadetes; order Gemmatimonadales; family Gemmatimonadaceae; genus AG11. The sequence continues at coordinate 5,554 of DASSIC010000238.1, forward strand.
CGGTAGAACGTCGGATCCACCGTCGCCGACAGCCAGATGAAGCGGCAGCCGACCCGCTTCCCCAGCGCGAGGCAGAGCTCGAGCTCGGCCGACGTCTGGTGGATCTCGTCGACGATCAGCGTGTCCTGCGGCAGGATGTCGCC
>DASSIC010000239.1:0-4102 GCA_035692325.1 Gemmatimonadaceae bacterium
CCGCTGGCGAGCGGCTGGCTGCTCGGCGCCCAGCATCTCGCCGGCAAGGCGGCGCTGGTGGACGTCACGCGCGGCAGCGGGCACGTGGTGCTCTTCGGCTTCCGGCCGCAGTACCGGGGGCAGAGCATGGCGACATTCCCCATCATCTGGAACGCGCTGCGGGCGCGCTAGTGCCTGTCGTCCTGAGCGCAGCGAAGGACCTGCACCTGCAGGTTCTTCGCTGCGCTCAGGACGACATCACTGCGCGTAGCGGAGGATGTCGTACAGGAACTTCACGCCGAAGCCGACGTTTTCCACCGACAGCCGTTCGTCGTTGCCGTGCACCCCGCGCTGCTCGTCCGCTGCTTCCACGCGGAACGGATCGAGCCCGTACGCGATGATCCCCAGCTTCCGATAGCTCGGTCGGTCCGTCGCGCCGGTCATCATCGAGCTCGTCACGAACACGTTTGGATCGCGCTCCTTCGCCGCCCGCTCGACGGCGTGGAACAGGTCGGTGTTCACCGGACTCTCGAACGGCGTCTTCGGCGCGAGCAGGGTGGTGAAGTGCACCGCGGTGTCGGCCACGATGCGCTGCAGCGTCGCGAGCATCGAGTCGGGACTCTGATCCGGAAGCAGTCGAATATCGAGCTCCGCGCTCGCTTCGGCCGGGATGACGTTCGTCTTGTTCGAGCCGGAGAGACCGGTGAGCGAGATCGTGTTGCGCAGGATCGCGTTCCAGTACACGTCGCTCAGGATCCACGCGCGCGCCTTCGGGTTCGCCAGTGCCGCCTTAACGTCGAACAGCCACGCCTTCCGGTCGCCCGTGTAATTGCGACTGATGTCGTGGAAGAACTTCTCCACGCCGGGCGTGACGTGCAGGGGCGTCTCGTACTTCGCGATCTTGTCGAGCGCCGCCACCAGCCTCGGGACGGGATTCGCACGCGTGGGCCGAGAGCCGTGAGAGGGCGTGCCCTTCACCGTGACGCGCTGCCAGAAGGTGCGCTTCTCGGCCACGCCCACGCTGTAGTACTCCAGCTTGCCGTTTCGATAGACGTTGGCGCCGCCCTCGGTGAAGAGGTACTCGACGTCCTTCAGCAGATCGGCGTGCCGGTTCACGAACACGATGCCCCCGGTGCTCCCGAGTTCCTCGTCCGCGTTGGCGACGAACACGATGTCGCGCGTGAGCGGCACACCGCTCCGCTTGAGCGCGATGAGCGCCATCAGGTGCGCCACGCCCTCGCCCTTCATGTCCAGCGCGCCTCGGCCGTAGATGAATCCATCCTTCACGTCACCGCTGAAGGGCGGCACGCTCCAGTACGCGGGCGTCACCGGCACGACGTCCATGTGCTGCACGAGCGCGATCGCCCGCTTGCTCCCGTCCCCCTTGAGTCGCGCGTAAAGGTTCGCGCGCCCCGGGCCCAGCTCGGCCGTGTCGAGAATCGTCGCCTCGATCCCCTCCTTTTCGAGGATCGCCTTGAGGAAGCGCGCGGTCTCGAGCTCGTTGCCCGGCGGGTTGGAGGTGTTGATCCGGAGGTACTGTCGCAGGATGTCGACCGCCTCGGTCTGCATCGCCGCCCAATCGACGGGCCGGGCTGGCGACGCGCCCTGTGCTGCAAGGGCGACGGGGAAGGCCATCAGGAGCGCGCAGGACCGCAGAACGAGACGCATGACGATTCGGCAAGAGGGAGGCGATAACGATGCAACGGAGGTTGCCCTGCGGCCCGCGCCGTGCGCAAGGCCGAGTGGCGCGGAAACCTTTGCCAGTCGCGGTCGTACGAGTGGGTACCTCCCCTCTGCCCAGGGTCGTCCGGCATGCTCGCCCATCTCGTTGCCGCGCTGTTGCAGGTGCCGTCTCCGGCCCCGCAGGCGCCCACGTCCGCTCCCGCCGTCGCGATCGACACGATCGACCGCGACTCCACGACCGACATCCACGGACGACGTCGCCGTGAGCGGAAGCCGCCGAAGCGCGTTGAAGTGACGGCCGATCATCTCGCGACGGCGTACAAGGACGCGCCAGCGCGCACCCTCCTCCTCCTTGCTCGCGACGCGCGCATGCGACAGGACTCGGCGCTCGCCTCCTACGACGCCACGACCTATCAGCGCATCTCGGCGGGGTTCGGCTTCGCGAAGATCGGCCGCGACCGCCTCGCCTTCCGTTCCGAGGACGCGACGCACGTACGCTGGCGCCGCGGCGTTGGCGCATACGTCGACGTCACCGGTTCGCGCACCGTGATCCCGATCGCCGGCAAGTCTGCGCACGTGCAGATGGACGGGAGCATCTCCCCCATCCCGTACTATCCCGGCAGCGAGACGCTGTGGATCGGCTCCAGCGTGGCGCGAGCGACCGTGGACGAGAACGACGGGATCGTGCACCCGCTCGCCGAAGGGGCCGAAGCGTACTACACGTACTCCACCGGCGACTCGGTGACCTTTCGTCTCCCCGACGGCCGATCGATCCGTCTGCGCGAGCTGAAGGTCCGCCCCCGCGAGCCGAAGTGGAACCTCGCCGTCGGCTCGCTCTGGTTCGACATGAGTGGCGGACAGCTCGTGCGTGCGGCGTACCGCATGAGCGTGCCGATGGACATCGAGGCCGTGGCGAAGGCCGACGATCCGAAGGAGTTCGACGACGTTCCGTGGGCGATGAAGCCGCTCCTCTTTCCGATGACCGCGCAGATCAGCGCCATCGGCGTGGAGTACGGACTGTACCAGGGGCGCTTCTGGCTGCCGCGCGTGCAGATCGCCGAGGGCGGGGCGCGCGTCGGCGTCATGCGGGTGCCGTTCAAGCTCGAGCAGAAGTACCAGTACGAGCACGTGAACGCCGGCGCGCCGGTTCCCCCGATCGTGGTGGACAGCACGCTGCAGCGGAATCGTCGTGGCGTGAATGTGAACGTGCAGGTCGGCGAAATGGACACGACGCGCGCGATGCGCGACTCGGCGCGGGCGGCCAGGCGCGCCGCGCGCCTGAAGTGCGACAGCTCCGGCAACCGCGTCTACACGCGCCAGTCCGAGGGGATGCCGAACCCGATCCTCGTGACGATGCCCTGCGACAGCACGAAGCTGGCGAACTCGCCGGACCTGCCGCCGTCCATCTACGACAAGGGCGAGGAGGTGATGACGAGCGCCGACGTGTCCGAGATGGAATCACTCGTGCGCGATGCGCTGGCGATGGACGCGCAGGCGGAGTTCGCGCCTCAGCTTCCGACAGCGGCGCTGGATCGCCCGCGCTACAATCGCATCGAAGGCCTTTCGCTGGGGGCGCGCGCCGACCAGGTGCTCGGCGCGGGATATTCGCTGCACGGCGCGGCGCGGCTCGGCGTCGCGGACCGGGAGCCGAACGTCGAGCTCACCGGCTCGCGCAGCGACCTGCGGCGCACGCTCTCGCTCACGGCCTACAACCGTCTCGTGTCGGCGAGCGACTGGGGCAATCCGCTGAGCCTCGGCAGCTCCATCTCCGCCTTCCTGTTCGGCCGCGACGAAGGATTCTACTACCGCACCTCCGGCGTCGAGCTCACGAGCGCGCCCGACGCGGGGGGCGAAAGCGCCTTCACCTGGGGGCTGTTCGCCGAGCAGCAGCGCACGGCGACCCAGCGCACCACGTTTTCGCTCGCGCGGTCGGTGAACGGCGCGCAGTTCGAGCCGAACATCGAGGCCGTGCGCGGCACGTACGTCGGCGCGCGATCGCGCTATGTACGCAGCTTCGGGCTGGACCCGCAGGGCTTCCGGCTGTTCAGCGACGCCCGCCTCGAGGGAGCGCATGGGGACACCGGCAGCTATGGACGCGCCGCCCTGGATCTCACCGGTTCGCACGGCATCGGCAATGGCGCGGTATCCGTCACGCTGGCGGGCGGCAGCTCGGTGGGCGTGATGCCGACGCAGCGCTTCTGGTTCCTCGGCGGCACGCAGACGATTCGTGGTCAGCGACCGGGGGTCGCCGCCGGCGACGCGTTCTGGATGGCGCGCGCCGAGCTCGCACACGGCGTCGGCGTCGTGCGGCCGATCGTGTTCGGGGACATCGGGTGGGCGGGCGATCGGACGAAATGGCGCGACATCGGCCAGCCTGCGTCGGGTGTCGGCGTCGGTACGTCAATCATGGACGGCCTCGTGCGGTTCGACGTGGCGCGCG
>DASSIC010000240.1:0-2916 GCA_035692325.1 Gemmatimonadaceae bacterium
GCCTTCTCTTCCTCCACCTCCTGTGACGCCTGCCAGAAGAAGAGATAGGGGGAGATCGTGGTGCCGAGGATCGCGACGAGGGTGGCCCAGGCGCCGGCGCGCTGCGGCATGGCTGGCACGAAGGTATCGCGTGCGACCGTCGACCAATCAGGTCCCACGCGAAATGCGACGACGACGTACGCGACGAGCACGAGCGCCAGCCACTTGAGCGTCTTCTCGAGCACGACGTATCGGAGATGGATCGTGGCCACGGTGATGCCGAGCCCGAGCACGACGACCCAGATGTGCGAGTTCACGCCGGTCAGCAGCTCGGCGGCGTCGGCCATGCCACTCAGGTCGGCGCCGACGTTGATCGTGTTGGCGACGAAGAGCGCGACGGCGGCGACGAACAGGACGGGGCGCGGGAACTTGTGGCGCAGTGCTCCGGCGATCCCCCGCCCGGTGACCATGCCGATGCGCGCGCACATCGACTGCACCGCCATCATCATCGGCCAGGTGAAGAGCGCGGTCCACAGCAGCGACGTGCCGTACTGCGCGCCGGCGATGGAATAGGTGGCGATGCCTGACGGATCGTCGTCCGCCGCGCCGGCGACGATGCCGGGGCCGAGACTCTTCCAGAACCCGCGGACGCCAACAGGGTGCGGCGTCGTGCGTGGCTCGTGTCGACGTTCGGTGACGCGCGCGTCGGTCCGGTCGGGCTTCGTCATCGACCTCCCAGTGTCAGCCCAGGCGTCGCACCGCGATCTGGTCGGGAAGCTCGCGGAATGGCGCGAACGGTTCGATGCCGAGCCGGAGCTGCATGCTGTACGCAATGCGGTGGCCGAGCTCCTTCATCTGCTCCGCCATCGGCCCGACGAAGCGGGCGTCCACCGTCGCCTCCAGCGTTGCCACCCACCGGGCGAAGTGCGCCGCGGTGAGCCCGGGCATCTCCATGTGCGGACGGAAGGCATTGCCGGAATACCGTCCGGTATGAAACAGGATCGTCGACCAGAAGGCGACGATCCGCGGCATGTGCTCCATCATGTCCACCGGCGCGAAGTAGGGCGCCAGCAGTGGCTCCTTCTCCACCGTCTCGTAAAATGCCGTCAGCACGTCGTGGAGATCCTCGTCCCGCAGGTCGGGCAGGCGCTGCGCCGCCGACATCACGCGCTCTCGAGTCGCGACCCGGCCGAGGGGGCGTGCACGACGGTGAGCAGGAAGAGCGTGCCGGTGGCCGAGCGCGCGGCATGCTCCACACCGGCGGCAAGGACGAGCACGTCGCCAGGGGTGAGCGGATACGTCTGGCCATTCGCGTCGAAGGTGACGGCACCCTCGAGGACGTGGATGGTGACCGGACCTTCGGTGCGATGCGCCGGCAGGTTTCCGCCGGCGCCGATCGCCATGAGGGTGAGCCGGAGTGGTCCTTCCTTGACGAGCGTGCGAGCGCTCCGTCCATGCTTGGCCAGGAGCGCCTGATCGATCATCCGCTCGTCCTGCTTCAGGTGCTGGACGAGCACGTCGCCGTCGATTGTCCGTTGCAGTGATGTCATGTGGGATCTCCGCTGGTCATGCCGGCGGCAATGCCAGCGTGAAGGTGCTTCCGGTGTTCGGCGTGCTTTCCACCGTGAGGTCGCCGCCCATGCCGCGTGCCAGGTCGCGGCTGATCGCCAGACCAAGTCCTGTCCCGTCGCGCGTGCGCGTCAGTCGCGAGTCCAGCTGGACGAACGGTTGAAAGATACGCTCGAGCTGGCTCGTCGGGATGCCACTGCCGGTATCGTGCACGCAGATCTTCACGGGAGCGCTCTTCATCGCCTCGCAGGTGCAGGTCAACTCGACCCGGCCGCCAGGCTCGGTGAACTTCACCGCGTTCGACAGGAGATTGAGGACGACCTGCCGCACTTTCTCGCCGTCGGCGCGCACATTGATGTCGCTGGAACATCCCTCGAAGGTCAGCGCGACCTGCTTCGCCCGCGCCTGCGGCGCGACGAGCGCTTCGCAGGTGGCCAGGAGCTCGTCGACCTGCACGTCGGACACCTCGTAGTGCGCATGCCCCCCTTCCACTCGCGCGTAGTTGAGCACGCCGTTGATCAGCCCGAGCAGATGCCGCTGGCTCCGCTGGATGCGATGCAGATCCTCATGCTGCTCCGGCGTCACCGGGCCGCGAATGCCCATCTCCATCAGGTCGGCATAGCCGCCGATGGCGTTGAGCGGCGTGCGCAGCTCGTGCGACATCACCGCCAGGAATTCGCTCTTGGCACGGTTCGCCGATTCGGCCGCCTCGCGGCTGGCCCGCTCGGACTCCAGGAGCCGTGCCCGCTCGATCGCCAGCGCCGCGTGCTGCGCCGTGGACTGCAGCAGCGCGCGATCCTCCGCCGAGAAGGTGCGGGGCGCCGAGTAGGCCATACCGAGCGCGCCGATCACGCGATCGTCGACGATCAGCGGGACGATGGCGTTGGCGTGGTGGCCGGTCGCCTCCAGCAGCGGAAAGCTCTCGGGGTAAGCGGCGATCCATTCCTCACGTGACGCGAGGAAGATCGGTTCGCCCGTCCGCACGACGTCCGCGAGGGGGACGTGTGCGTCGCGGGGGAATCGGTGCCACGCCGAGCGCACGTCGGGGGACATGTTGTCGGCGCCGAGAATCTCCAGCTCGTCGGTGCCCGCCTCGTGTCGCACGATGACTGCACCGACCGCGTCGAAGATCGTCCTGGCGTGGTCGATCACGGCCTCCGCGACTTCCTGCGGAGTGGCGATCTTCGACAGCGCCACCGAGAGCGCGAGCGCCCGCTCGGCGATCACCCGGGCCCGCTCCGCGTCGTGCGTCGCCACTTCCAGCTCGACATTTCGCTCGCGCAGCGCCCGTTCGGTGCGCGACAGCCGCAGCAACGCTCTGACCTGGGCCACCAGCTCGTCAGGGAGAACCGGCTGCGTGAGATAGCC
>DASSIC010000241.1:0-8346 GCA_035692325.1 Gemmatimonadaceae bacterium
GCTGCCGCCGATAGCCGTGGCGAGCATGGACCTCCTGACGCAGGCCATGGCCGAGCAGGCGCGCGCGCTGCTGGGTGCGGGCGCGGGACAGCTGCCGCCCGGCGAGCCCTCGATCACCTGGCGACAGCTCGATCATCAGCTCTTCGTCGTCGCGCATCGAGACGGACGCGTCACCTCACGCGTGCAAGCGCCGGACTGGCGGAGCGATCAGAGTCTCGGCGACTCCGGAGCGCGGCATCTCGGTCGCGCGCTCGACGCCGCACGCGCGAAGGGTGAGGCCTTCTTCTGGGACGACGCGTTGAAGCGGGACTCGATCACGTGGCTCGTCCGCCTCGAGGCGGCGGCGCTGGGCGACGACGGCGGCGTCACGCCCCCCGCGCTCCGGGCCGGCTTCCCCGTGTTCAGCGTGCTCGCGCCGCCGAGCCGGCCCGCCGACGTGGAGCGCATCAGGACCAACTTCCCGATGGTGCGTATACGCGGATTTTCCGGGACCGTGCGATTGCAGTTCGTCATAGACACCGCCGGGCGCGCCGTCCCGTCGACGATCAGAGGCGTGTGGCCGGCGAACGAGGCGAGGCTCGTCGGGCCGCCGAAATTCGCCTACGATTCGGTCGTGCGCGTGATGCAGCTGTCCCTGGAGGACGCGCGCTTCGCGCCCGCGCGGATCGGTCGCTGCATCGTCAATCAGCTCGTGCAACAGGCCTTCACCTACCGGCCGGCGCGTTAGGGCGTGGCCTGTTCGACGCGGGCGACAGCACGCGCTCCCGCGCGCAGGCGTCGTGCCGCACGGACAGCAGGCGAGCGAAGTTTTGCCCCACGACCCGGGTTGCTTCCGCGGCGCCCGCGTTCCACATGCGCCACGGAGCGGCGCTCGCCTCCCGCGATGCGACGACCCGCCCAGCGGGGCCCCACCGCCGCAAGAGGACGGATGCCGCTCGGCAGCGATCGTGCGCTTCGCGGAGCGCCGCGGCCGAATCGGTCGGCGCCGTCGGCGTGCCCAACACGGCGGACACCGACAGGGGCACCGCCTCGGCACCGAGCGTCGCGAGATGCGGCAGGTCGATCGCGGGCTCGGTGGAGCGTGCCGGTTCACTGGCGCGTGCGACGTTGACGCGGGCCACGAGAAGGTCCGGCACCACGACGTTCAGTGATGCGAGGATGACCAGCGCCGACACCACCGCGCCGGCGACGAACATTCGTCCCCGTCCCCTCAGCACCGTGAGCGCCAGCCAGGCGAGCACGATCGCCAGCCACCCCATGAACACGAGCGGATAGAACCGCTCGAGCGTCAGCCCGTAATAGTGCACGTACAGCCGCATGCGCAGCATGGCCGACACGATCATCACGCCGAGCAGGCCGACCATTGGAAGCGCAAGCATGCTGTGGCGTCGCGCCAGGTCGCGCCCCGGCCGGAGCGCCGCCCGCGTCACGAGCAGGAGCGGCAGCACGAGCACGACCACCCACACCATCTCGAAGAAGCCCCGACGCGCGTACTCGGCTGCCGTGAGCCCAGTGCGCGCCTGCAGAAAGCGTTCGCCGCCGAAGAACCAGCCGAGCTGCGTGACCACGTAGAGCGCGAACAGGGCGTTCAGGGTGCCAAGCGCCGCGGTGATGTCGAGCTGTCCGAGCGAGAAGGGCAGGGTCTCGGGAGCCCGCGTGCGTGAGTGGTCGCTCACCAATGCAGCGCGCGCCCAGCCCGCGACGATCCAGCTGAAGAAGCCGATGAGTACGACGTGTGAAGCGAGGGTCTCGAAGTCGATGTCGGGGAGAGCGACGATGCTGGCGAACACCGGATCCGCGCTGCGCAGCAACGACCCGAAGACGAGGAGGAGTGGCAGCGCGATGAGCAGCACGCGCAGGATCGGCCGCAACCGCCCGCCAACTTCTCGGCGCGATGCCGCCGGGGCGGCGTCGCGCAGCGCGAGCGGCACGACGCCGATCGCGATGGAACCGACCATCTTCGCGGCCGCCCACACCGTGTCGCGCATCCGCTCGGCAAAGAGCGCAACCCGGACGTCGGCGATGGCGATGGCGGCCATGCCGAGCGAGAAAAGCATGGCGAGGAAGTCGAAGGCCTGAAGTGCGTCGGCGGCGCGCCACGCCATGGCTGCGCCAAGGAGCGTCGCGACGGTCAGCCACGTGCCAGCCTCGCGGTTCAGGGGGCGTCCGTCCCGCCACACGAGCGCGACGGCACTGAGGGACAGCAGGAGCAGCCAGAGGAAAAGACCGAGCCCCATGACCCCGTCTCGGAGCAGGAGGTCCGCCGCCACACCGAGCAGCGCGGCCTGCAGGAGGATGGCGCGGGCCATCGGCGCGACGCGGGCGCGGTGGGCGTCCGCCGCGAGGTGGGCGTCGGACTCGGGAGCGGAGGTGGCAAGCGTCTGGGAGGGCGTGGCAGTCGGCATGGAAAGAACTTTATAATGCAAAGTGAGTCCGCGCAAGCGTGGATTTCACCATCATGAGACGGACGACGGCCGGTGCCCCGAAGTGGCGGCCCCGATTAGCTTTAGCGGATGTCTTCGTCCTGCGGTTCCCTCCCCGGCGGCACCCCGTGAAAGTCGGCTTCATCACCCTCGGCTGCGACAAGAACACCGTCGACAGCGAGCGCTATCTCGCCCAGCTCGCCGATCGCGGCGCCGAGTACACCGACGATCTCGCTGTGGCGGAGGTGATCGTCATCAACACCTGCGGCTTCATCGATGCGGCCAAGAAGGAATCGCTCGACGCCATCGTGCAGGCGGGAGAGCTCAAGCTCTCCGGTTCCTGCCAGGCCGTGGTCGCCGTCGGGTGCATGGTGCAGCGCCACAAGGGCGAGCTCGAGGAAGCGCTGCCGGAAGTGGATCTCTTTCTCGGTTCGTCCGAGATGGATCGGCTGCTCCCCGAGCTGCAGGCACTTGGGCTGATCGACGATCAACCCGTGGCGCACCCCGGCGTGCGCCTCTTCACGGGCGAGGTCCCGCACATTCGCTACCTCAAGGTGAGCGAGGGCTGCGACCACGGCTGTGCCTTCTGCGCCATCCCGCTCATGCGCGGCAAGCACCGCTCGTTCGCGCTGGACGAAGTGATTCGCGATGCGCAGTTGCTCGAGGCACAGGGGGCGCGCGAAATCAATCTCGTCGCGCAGGATCTCGCACATTACGGGCGCGATCGCCGCGACGGCTTCACGCTGCCGGAATTGCTCGAGGCGCTCGTCAAGGAGACGGAGATTCCCTGGCTGCGGATGCTCTACCTCTACAGTTCCGGGATCACGCCGAAGCTGCTCGAGGTCATGGCGCGCGAGCCGCGCATCCTGCCGTACCTCGACATGCCGATGCAGCACGCATCGGACGCCGTGCTCGCGCGCATGCGCCGTCCCGAGCGTCAGCGCACGATCCGCGAGCGGGTGCAGCGTCTGCGCGAGGTGGTGCCCGATCTCGCCATCCGGACCACCTGCATCGTCGGCTTCCCGGGGGAGACGGACGACGACTTCGCGCAGCTGATGGCCTTTCTCGAGGAGACCCAGTTCGAGCGCGTCGGTGCGTTCACCTACTCGCCGCAGGAGGGAACGCGCGCCGCCGAGATGACGGACGACGTTCCCGAGTCGCTCAAGCGCGAGCGCCTGGAGCGGCTGATGGAGCTGCAGCGCCAGATCACCGCCGAGCGGTACGAGCGCTTCATCGGCCGCACGGCGCGCACGATGATCGACCGGATCGTGGATGGCGAGGCGCAGGGGCGCACCGTCTGGCAGGCGGACGACGTCGACGGCATCGCGTACGTCCAGGGCGCGGAGTCGCTCGCGCCCGGCACGATCGTCGACGCCGTGATCGAAGGGATCGAGGACGACGTGGACTTCCGCGCCACGCTGCTGCGCGTCGTGAGCTCGAACGAGCGTCGCGCCGCGCCGCGCGCGCGGAGCCTGCCGGTGATGGGCACGACCATCGGGAGCTTCGGGCGGTGAGCGTCTCCGACGTCACGCGCGACACCAGCCGCTCGCGCGCGCTGATGGCGCGGGCGATGGAGCTGTTCCCCGGTGGCGTGAACTCGCCGGTGCGGGCGTTCGGCGGGGTCGGCGGCCAGCCCTTCGTCGTCGCGCGGGGTGCAGGGGCGCGAATCTGGGACGCCGACGACAACGAATACATCGACTACGTCCTGTCGTGGGGGCCGCTCGTGCTCGGCCACGCCGCGCCGGTGGTACTCGACGCGCTACGGGAAACGATGGCGCGAGGGACCAGCTTCGGCATTCCCACCGGGCTCGAGATCAGCCTGGGGGAGTTGGTGCGCGAGCGCATGCCGCACGTGGAGATGCTGCGCTTCGTTTCCAGCGGCACCGAGGCGACGATGAGTGCGCTGCGCGTGGCGCGCGCCGCGACCGGGCGCGACATGCTGCTCAAGTTCGACGGCTGCTATCATGGCCACGCCGACAGCTTCCTCGTTCGTGCCGGCTCAGGCGTCGCGACGCTGGGGCTGCCGAACTCGCCGGGGGTGCCTGACGCGCTCGCCGCGCTGACGCTCACGGCGCGCTTCAACGACGTGGAAGAAGTGGAAACCCTGCTGCGCACGCATGCCGGACGCATCGCGGCGATCATCGTCGAGCCGGTCGTCGGCAACGCCGGCTTCATCGCGCCAGATCCCGTCTTTCTCCCCGCGCTCCGGCGGCTGGCGAACGAGCATGGCGCACTGCTGATCTTCGATGAAGTGATGACCGGCTTCCGCGTCGCGCCTGGCGGCGCGGCCGAGCGGTTCGGCGTCACGCCCGATCTCGTGACGCTGGGCAAGGTGATCGGGGGCGGCCTGCCGGTCGCGGCGTACGGCGGACGCCGCGACCTCATGCAGCAGGTTGCTCCTGCCGGGCCGGTGTATCAGGCGGGCACGCTGTCCGGCAATCCGCTCGCCATGGCAGCGGGCATCGCGACTCTGCACGCGCTCACTCCCACGTTGCACGACGCGATCGCGCGTCGGACGCGGGCGCTGGTCGAGGGACTGCGCGGCATCGCCGCTCGGCGCGGCGTGCCCTTCACCGCCGATTGTGCCGGCTCGATGTTCGGCTTCTTCTTCCGTGCCGAGCCGGTGCGCTCCTTCACCGACGCGAAGACCGCGGACGCAGCCCTGTTCCGACGCTTCTTCCACGCCGCGCTCTCCCGCGGCGTCTATCTCGCGCCGTCGGCGTTCGAGGCGGGCTTCGTCTCGTCGGCGCACGGAGACGCCGAGATCGGGCTCACCCTCGAGCGGCTGGACGCCGCGATGGCGGAGGCCGCTCATTAGGCCACGCACGCTCGCCCTCGTGGGGCTTTGCGTCGTCGCCTGTACGGCGACGACTCGCCGTCCCGTGCGCGTGACGACCACGTCGAGCGGTGAGGTGGCGCCGCGCGCCGTGAGCCCACGCGACGCATCGCTCCGCCTCGTGCGCATCGCCCTTGCCCGCGGCGTGTCGCAGGTGCGGGTGAGCGCGGACGGCGACTGGACGCTGTCGGCGACCGACGGCACGACGCTGGCCGACGCGCTGCGGGCGGGGGAGAGCTATGTGCTGGAGCCCAGCGGCGGTCGCATCTCCGTGCGCCGCGACGACGGGTCGCTGTTGCCGGAGCGATTCGGCACGTTGACGGCGCGCGCCGTCGGGGCCAGCCTGCTGTCCTTCGGCGGCCGGCGCTGGCGCGGGGAGTTGACCGTCAGCGTCGACGATGCCGGCCGATTGGTCGTGGTCGATCGCGTGCCGATGGACGACTACCTGAAGGGTGTCGTGCCTCTCGAGATCGGAACGCGGGCGATGTCCGACTTTGCCGCCGCCGAGGCGCAGGCCGTCGCCGCGCGCAGCTACGCGTACATGCATCTCGCGGGACCCGGGCGGCCCTACGACATGCTGGCCACCGTGAGCGATCAGGTCTATGGCGGCGTGACGGCGGAAACCCTGCTGGGCAATCAGGCGGTGGAGAACACTTCAGGCCTGGTGCTCATGTACGACGGTCGCGTCGTGAACGCACCCTATCACGGCAACTGCGGGGGCTTCACGGCCGAGCCGGGCGACGCCTGGCGCTCCGGTCCGGAGCCCTATCTCCGGCGCGTCAGCGATCAGATCCCCGGCACGGACCGGTTTTACTGCGAGTCGGGTCCCAAGTTTCGCTGGACGCGCACGTACACTGGCGAGGAGCTGCGGCAGTCCATCGTCCGGTTCCTGCGCGCGACGCCGGGGGGACCCGAGCGCATCGCCAGCGTCCGCGCCGTGGCCGTGACCGATGTCACGCCGGCGGGCCGGGTGGCCGCACTCACCGTGGACACCGACCGCGGCCGGTGGACGATGCGCGGAAACGACATTCGCGCCGCGCTGCGCACGGTGAGTGGCGAGATGTTGTACAGCACATATTTTTCCGTCGACGCGGTGCAGGGACGTGACGGCGTGACGTCACTCGAACTGCGCGGCGGCGGCAACGGTCACGGCATCGGCATGTGTCAGTCGGGCGCGATCGGCCGCGCGCGAGCGGGGCAGGACTTCCGCACGATTCTCACGACGTATTATCCGGGCACCACGATTGGCACGATCGACTGAGCCGAGCGCGCCCTCCGGCATCGGCCCACTGCGGAGAAGGGACTCATGACGGAACCGGTGCGCATTGGCGTGGTAGGGGCGGGTGCGATCGCGCAGCTTGCCCATCTGCCCGTGCTGAGCAAGATGCGCGGCGCCAAGCTGGTGGCGGTGTGCGACAACGATCGCCCCAAGGCGCGCGCGCTCGCCGACCGGTTCGACATCGCCGACGTCTATACCGACATCGAGGACCTGCTCGAGGAAGACGAGCTGCACGCGGTGGTCGTGGCGACGCCCAACCACCTGCACGAGCCGCACGTCCTGAGCGCCATCGCATCCGGCAAGGACGTGCTGTGCGAGCGACCGCTGGCGCTCACGGCGCGCGGCGTGGAGCGAATCCTGAATGCCGCCACGCGTGCCGGCCGCAAGGTGTTCGTGGCGAACAACCACCGCTTTCGCAGCGACGTCCAGGCGCTCGCCGGATTCCTGCGCGGGGGCGAGCTGGGGAAGCTCACCGGCATCCGGGCCGGCGCGTACCATCATCGTCGCGCCGAACAGGGTTGGCGTCAGCGGCGCGCCGAGTCGGGCGGCGGTGCGTTCTTCGACTACGGGCTGCCGTTGCTGGATCTGGCGCTCTGGCTCGCCGACTTCCCCGAGCCCGAGCGGGTGGTGGCGCACATGGAGCGCGGCAGCGGCAAGAACGCGGTGGAGGATGCGCTGCTCGTGCAGCTCCACTGTGCCGGCACGGTGTTCAACATCGACGTCTCCGGCGCCTATGTCGGCGAAGAAGAACGGTGGTGGTTCGAGACGCTCTCCACGCGCGGCAGCGCGCGCCTCGCCCCGCTGCGCGTCGTCAAGGAGCTGCACGGGCGGCCGACGGACGTGTCGCCGCGCGGCGCCGCGGCGCGCGAGAGTGCCTTCATCCAGTCGTACCGTGCCGAGCTTGCCCACTTCATGTCGGTCGTCGCCAGCGAGACGGAATACGAGGCGCCCACCGACCAGGTGACGCTGCACAAGACCGTCGAAGCGATCTACAAGTCGGCCGACGAAGGCAAAGAGATCCGTCTGTGACGATGCGACGGATCGCGACGCTCGCGCTGCTCCTCGTTGGCGCGGCGCGCGCCGACGCACAGGTGCGGGTCGTGCCGGCACCGGGCAGCGCGCCGCGCAAGGCGCGCGTGGTGCCCGCTCCGCGCACGGCACGCAAGACGCCCCCGAAGGCGCAGGCGCGGCCCAAGCCTCGGACAGAGGCGCCGATGGTGAAGTCCGTGCCTGCACCCATGACGAGCGGCGATGCAGCGCCCGGTGCTTCCCCGGCGGCGACGCCGGCCCGGCCGGCGACTGGCCCTGGGAGCGAGCTGTCGGTCACGCTGATCACCTTCGGCGTCGGCGAGCAGGTCTGGGAGCGCTTCGGGCACAACGCACTCTGGATCCACGACGCGAAGCTCGGCACCGACGTCGCCTACAACTGGGGACTGTTCGACTTCGAGCAGCCGGGCTTCTTCCGGCGATTCCTCACCGGCGACACGAAGTACTGGATGGCGGGCGAGGATGCCTACACGATGGTGACGGCGTATCACAACATCGGGCGGCCGATCACGCTCCAGAAGCTCAACCTCACACCGAGCCAGGCGCTGGCGCTGCGCGACTTCGTCGAGCGCAATGCTCTCGAGGAGAACAAGTACTACCGCTACGACTACTTCCGCGACAACTGCAGCACCCGCCTGCGCGACGCCATCGATCGCGCTCTCGGCGGGGCGCTGCGCGCGGCCACCGATACGATGCACACGACACTGTCGTACCGGAGCGAGAGCCTGCGCCTCACCGAAGGTGACGATCCCGTCCAGACG
>DASSIC010000242.1:0-15925 GCA_035692325.1 Gemmatimonadaceae bacterium
GACCCATTTCGCTAGATTCCCGGTTCCGGGCGCAGTCCACCTGCGCCCGCACTCTTCTTCGAGGTCGATCGCATGCTCCGCCCCCGCACCGCGGCCGTTGCGTCCCTGTTCCTGATCCCGATGGTCGCTGGTGGCTTCTTCCTCCAGCAGACGCCGCCGCGTGCCACCCCGCGCCTGTTCGACCAGGTGCTCGCGATCGTGGCGAGCCGTTACGTGGACTCGCTGCAGAGCCCCGAAGTATTCGAAAAAGCCGCCAAGGGTCTCGTGCGTGAGCTGAACGACCCCTACAGCGAGCTCCTCGCGCCGCGCCAGAGCGAGGAATTCAATCGCAGCACCGGCGGTCGCTACGGCGGCGTCGGCATGCTGCTCGAGGAGCAGAAGGTCGGGAGCGGCACCAGCATCGTCGTGTCGCGCATCTTCCCCCACACGCCGGCCGAAGATGGTGGCGTGCATGAGGGCGACCGCATCGTGCGCGTCGACTCCCTGCCGACGGCCGATGCGAAGATCGACAAGGTCTCCGACGCGCTCCGCGGCGTGGCGGGCACTCGCGTGCAGGTCACCTTCCAGCGCCCCGGTGTCGCCGAGCCGGTGAAGCTGTCGTTCAAGCGCGCGATCATCCACGTGCCCGCGGTTCCCTACGCCACCATGGTCGGGGATCACATCGGGTACATCCCGCTGCAGACCTTCAACGAGAACACCGCCGACGAAGTGGAAGCCGCGGCGGCCAGGCTCGTCGCCGACGGCGCGCGTGGCCTCGTGCTCGATCTCCGCGACAATGGGGGCGGCATCGTCGAGCAGGCGCTCGCCGTCAGCTCGCTCTTCCTCCAGAGTGGACAGCCGATCGTCAACGTTCGGTCGCGGAACGCGCCCGACGAGATTGCCCGCGCCACCAGCGAGCAGCTTCCCTCGCAGCCCCCCCTCGTCATTCTCACCGATGGGGGAACCGCCTCGGCGAGCGAGATCGTCGCCGGTGCGCTGCAGGATCATGATCGCGCGCTCGTGCTGGGCACGACCAGCTTCGGCAAGGGGCTCGTCCAGTCGCTCTTCCCGCTGGATGGCGGATACGCGCTGAAGATCACGACCGGCAAGTGGTACACGCCCAGTGGTCGCAGCATCCACCGTGAGCGCAAGCTGCTGGCCGATGGTCGGTTCGTGGAAACGCGCCCCGATTCGCTCGAGACGGAGGCGCAGAAGAAGGCGCGGCCCACCTTCTCCTCCGACGGCGGCCGCACGGTTTATGGCGGCGGCGGCATCACGCCCGACGTCATCGTGCCCGATGACACCCTGCTGACCAGCGAGCAGGAGTTCCTCCGCTCCATGGCGCCGAAGGCGCAATCCTTCGTGACCGTGCTCAATCAGTACGCATTCGAGCTCAAGCCGACGGCCGCGCGCGACTTCACGATCGCCCCGGCCTGGCGCACGGAGCTGCGTCGGCGACTGACCGCGGCGGGCATCACGGTCGACGCGAAGTACGAACCCGCGGCGACCCGCATTCTCGACCGCGAGCTCGATCGTCGCGTGAGCCGTCTGGTGCTGGGCGACGCCGGCGCACGTCAGCGCTCCGTCGTCGACGACCATCAGCTTGCCCGCGCGATCGCGCTGCTCTCGACCGCGCGAACGCAGGAAGCGTTGTTCGCCGCCGGCCGTGCGTCGGCGGGCATGGCGGCCACCGTCAATGCGGCGGTGAAGCCGGGCCACGACTGATCGGAGGCTCCCCGTGGGCGCCGAGGCAAAAGCTACACTGAAGGTCGGACGACAGTCGTACGAAGGCACCGCGATGCTCGAGACCGACGAGTTGCGCTTCCGCGGTGACACGCGAATGCGCATCGCGCTCCGGGACGTGAGCGCGGTGAGCGCGACCGCTGGCGTCCTGCGCGTGGAGCATGCGAACGGCATCGCCTCGTTCGTGCTGGGCGAGGCCGCGGAAGCATGGGCCGAGAAGATCCGCTCGCCGCGCACGCTCGCCGACAAGCTTGGCGTCACGCGCGGCATGCACGTCGCCGTCCTGGACGTCGATGATCGCGAGGTCCTGGACGACCTCGTCGCGAAGGGCGCCGAGCTGGTGATCGGAAGCGTGCCGCAGGATACGCCGATGGTCCTGTTCCGCGTCGTGCGTCCGTCGCAGCTCGCCACGCTCGGCACGATGACGTCGCGCATCGCGCGCAACGGCGCCATCTGGGTCGTGCATCCGCGCGGCGACGCGTCGGTGGCGGACACCGTGATCTTTGCCGCCGCGCGTGACGCTGGCCTGACGTATACGAAGGTGGTACGCTTCTCCGAGCGCGACACGGCGGAAAAGCTCGTCATCCCGCGCACGGCGCGCTGAGCGCCCAGGGGAAGTCCGCCCGACACCCGAGACCATGTCCGAACCTACCGTCGCCAGCGCCGCTGCTGACACGACGATCACATCGCATGCGCTCGTCGTGCCGAGAACGGCACGCTACTACACCCTCGGTCCCACGCACGGATTTCCGCGCGAGCTCTGGTTCGCGTGTCACGGCTATGGTCAGCTCGCGGGTCGCTTTCTGCGCCAGTTCGCGACCTTGGACGACGGCACCCGGCTGATCGTCGCGCCGGAAGGGTTGTCACGATTCTACCTCGACCCCATCCCGCAGCGACGCAACGATCCCTCGCCACGCATCGGCGCGACGTGGATGACGCGTGAAGATCGCGATGCGGAGATCGCCGACTACGTCGAGTATCTCGAGCGGCTCTCGACCGAGGTCCGCCACCCGTTGCGCGGCGCGGCGCCACGGCTCGTGGTACTCGGCTTCTCCCAGGGTACCGCGACCGTGTGCCGCTGGCTGGCGGCGAGCGAGGTGCGAGTCGATCACCTCGTGCTCTGGGGAGGGACGATCCCGCCGGAGCTCGATCTCGCGCAGTGGGCGTCGCGCCTGCACGGCGCAGCCATCACGCTCGTTGCCGGCGAGCAGGACGAGTTCACCACGCCCGCGGCGGTGACCTCCGAGGCCGAACGGCTGTCCGCCGCCGGCGTGGCGTTCACGCTCCAGCGCTATCCCGGCGGTCACACGATCGACTCGCCGGCGCTTCTCCGTCTGGCGGAGGGGTTCGCGGGACATTGAGCGCAGCCGCTCAGTCGTGGCGGCGCTCGTCGCATCCCCATTCAGTCGTGGCGGCGCTCGTCACGTAGACGTTCGATCTCGCGCCGATCGCGCTTCGTCGGGCGTCCCTTGTCCTCATACACGAACGCTGCCGGCGCCATGCGAAGCTGCTCGGCGAGCTTCATCCGGGCCGCCTGGCTCAGCGCCGTTTCCTCGTACAGCGTCGCGGCCACCGGCGCGGGGCCGCGACGCGCCGAGACGGCGCGCACGATGACCACGTGTTCGTATGGTCCCATGCGCAGCCGAACCTCGTCGCCGACCTGGATCAGCTTCGCCGGCTTCACGCGCTCGCCGGCCACGAGCACCTTGCCGCCGACGATCGCGTCGGCAGCGAGTGACCGCGTCTTGAAGAACCGCGCGGCCCACAGCCACTTATCGATGCGAACGCGTCCAGCGCTGGCGCCCTCCTCTTCGTTGCGTGCCATGCCGGAGTATAGGATCGGTATGGCTTGACGGGGGAGTGTGCGCTCGATATACTTCGACATCGGACAATTCGATGACAGACTAATGCCGACACGTTATCAGGGCACAGAACGAGAACGCCTCGCGCTCGACGCTTTCATCAAGCTGAGCCGTTGCATGAATGCCGTGCAGGGCAAGCTGTTGCCGTCACTGCAACGAGACTTCGGCCTCACCGAGAGTCAGATCGCGATCCTGGAAGCGTTGCATCACCTCGGACCGCTGACGCAAGGCGAGCTCTGCCGAAAAATTCTCCGGAGTGGGAGCAACGTGACGACGGTGATCGACAACCTCGAGCGAGCCGGATTGGTGCGTCGGGAGCGTGGAGCGGATGATCGGCGGATCCAGGTGGCCCATTTGACGGAGGCCGGCCGGTCCTTGCTCGACCGAGCGCTGCCGGCTCACGTGGAGCGGATCACGACCCTCATGGGCAAGCTGGAGCCAGACGAGCAACGGGATCTTGGCCGGCTTTGCCGGAAGCTCGGCCGGGCTGTCGCCGAATAGCACCCAATAGCCACAGAACGAATTTCGGCAATTATTTCGACGTCACAATATTCTTATACCGAGAGTTCATTATGCGTATCAGTGAAGACCGGCTGAACACCCTCACCGAAATCACCGCGGTCGACGCGGCACTCTCCCGGCGCTCGATCCGTCAGTACGCACCCACGGCGATCGCGGAGGCCGATCTTCGGGAACTGCTGCGCCTCGCCGGCCGCGCGCCTTCCGCCTACAACGTTCAACCGTGGCGATTCATCGTCGTCCAGGACGACGACCTCAAGGCGCGGCTCGCCGAGGCGGCATACGGCCAGCAGCAGATCCTTCGCGCTCCGGCCACGATCGTGATGTTCAGTGACATGCAGGATGCCCTCGAGCGTATGCCCGAGGCCATGCATCCGGACATGCCGGCCGACAAGCGCGCCGCGGGGGTGGAGAGCTTTCGCGGGACCTTCACCGCCAGGTCCGTGGAGGAGCGCGAGGCTTGGGGCAACGCACAATCGAACATCGCGTTGGGCTATCTCTTGCTGCTCGCGGAGTCGCTCGGCTATGCCACTTCGCCGATGCTGGGCTTCGACCCGGAGCGGGTGAAAGCACTGCTCGAGCTGCCCGCGCATGTTCGCATTCCCGCCCTGGTATCCATCGGCTTCGCCGCTGAAGAGGGCTTCCGCCCGCATCGGCTGCCCGCCGACACCCTCGTGGAATTCCGCTGAACAGTATGAGCGCCATCGACCTGCACGTTCATCGTTGGGAGCCCGCCACGGGTCAGGGCCAGCCCACGCTGCTCCTGCTGCACGGCACCGGAGGCGATGAGCACGACCTGATTCCGCTCGCGCGCCTCATTGCTCCCGCGGCGTCGCTCCTGAGTGTGCGCGGCAATGTGCTGGAGCAGGGGATGCCTCGCTTCTTTCGTCGGCTGCGCGAAGGAGTGTTCGATCTCGATGATCTCGCGCGGCGCACTGTGGAGCTGTCCGACTTCGTCGGGGCGGCCGGCTTGAAGTACGGATTCTCGTCGGCGGAGCTGCTGGCCCTCGGCTTCTCGAACGGCGCCAACATCGCTGCAAGCCTGCTCTTGACGCGTCCGCAGACGCTGGCCGGAGGGATCCTGATTCGCGCGATGGTCCCGTTCGAGCCAGAGAGGCCGACCCAGCTGTCCGGGAAGCGCGTCCTGCTCAGCCAGGGCCGGGCAGATCCGCTCATCCCACCTGCGGGCGCCGAGCGCTTGGCCGAGCTGCTTCGGGAAGGGGGAGCAGACGTCGAGCTCGCGTGGCAATCAGGAGGGCACGCGCTCTCCCAGGGTGATGTATCGGTGGCGCGGCGGTGGCTTGGCGAACTGAAGTCGATCGCGGGGTCTCCTTCGGCGAATTGAGTGCAGGATGGGCCACTTGCGATGACATCGTCGCCGACTAAGTTACTGACCGGTCATTAAAATAGACTCTCCGCCCTCTCGTCCCTCGATGTCCGAAGCTGTCACCGAACCACGCTGGCGCCGTCTCCCTGAGGAACGGCCCCGGCAGATCCTCGACGCCGCCCTCGCGGTGTTCGCGGAGCGTGGCCTCGCGGCCGCCCGGCTCGACGACATCGCCAAGCGCGCCGGGCTCTCCAAGGGGACCATCTATCTCTACTTCCCCAACAAGGAAGAGCTCTTTCGCGAGGTCATCCGCAACTCCGTCGTTGCCTTCATCGAACGGGGCGAGGCACAGATCGAAGCCCTCGCCGATCCCCTTCAGGCACTCGACGCATGGATGCTGGGTTACTGGGCGTGGCTTCGATCCCCTGTCTTTCCCGCCATGCATCGGCTCGTGAACTCCGAGTTCCACAATTTCCCGGACATTGCGTCTTTCTATGCGAAGGAAGTCGTCGAGCGTGCGCACCGCCTGGTGTGCGGCCTGCTCGAGCGGGCGATGGACGCCGGCGTGCTGCGCCGGATGGATCCACTCGTCGGCGCGCGCATGTTGAGCGCCCTCTTCGTGACGCATGCCCTCTGGTACCACCAGCGTACGTCGTTCAAGTCGATCGCCCACATCCCCGTCGACGTCATCTTCGACCAGCTGCGCGACTTCTTTCTTCACGCCATGCGGCCCGACGCCCCGGCCGTTCCCCCGCTCGCCTGACATGAACCGTCTGCCGCTTCCGCGCCTGCTCTCGCTTGGTCTCAAGATCACGATCCTCGTCGCACTCCTCGCCTTCCTCGCCCGCGCCGCATCGGCGCAGCAGGTCGGCAGCGTGTCCGCAGACTCCACCATCCGGCTCACGCTCGGCGAAACGGTCCGTCTCGCGGCGAAGCAGAACGCCGGCGTCGAGAGCGCGCGTTTCCGGGCGCAAGCGGCCGAGGCGCGCGTGACGCAGCGTCGTGCCGATCTGCTGCCGAATCTGTCGGCCAACGCGTCCGAGCGTCGCACGACGCTCAACAGCGCCGCTGCCTTTCCGATCGAGCTCCCGATGCCGGGGATCGATTCCCGCGGTTCCGTGCTTGGCCCGCTCGACGTCTTCGACGCGCGCGCGCGCGTGACGCAGAGCCTCTTCGATCCGGCGGCGCGCGCGCGCGTGCAGAGCGCACGCACGGGCGTGGCGGCGGCCGGTGCGGACGTCGGGCAGACGGCCGACCTGGCCGCGACAGCGGCGGCAAACGCCTATCTCTCGGTGCTGCGCGCCGACGCCGTGTATCGCGCCCGGCTCCAGGATTCCACACTCGCCGCCGAGCTGCTCGGCATCGCGCGCGACCAGCTGACCGCCGGCACCGGCGTGGCGCTCGACGTCACGCGCGCCCGCTCGCAGCTCACGTCCGCCCGCTCGCAGCTCATCCTCGCGCGCAACGAGCGCGATCGCACCCGCATCGAGCTCGCGCGCACGCTCTCTCTCCCGCTCGTCAACCTCGTGCTCGTGGATTCGCTCTCCACGCTCCCACTCAACGTGGCCACGACGGAGCGTGAGGCATTGGACGCGGCGTACCGCGGACGCAACGATCTGCAGTCGCTCACGCTGCAGGCGGAGGCGGCGCGTCAGCAGGCGTCCGCCATCAAGAAGGAGGCGCTGCCGACCGTCGGGGTGCTCGCCGACTACGGCATCAGCCAGCGCAACGGCCGCAGCTATCTGCCCACGTACGACCTCGGCGTCATGCTCTCCCTCCCGATCTTCGACGGATTCCGGCGCGAAGGTCGGGTCGAAGAGCAGACCCAGGTGGCGCGGGACCTCGACAACCGGGCGCGCGATCTCCGCACGCAGGTGGAAGCGGACGTGCGCGTCGCAGTGCTCAACCTCGCGTCGTCGGCCGAAGCCGTGAGCGCGGCCCGCGAGCGCCTCAGCCTGGCGGAGCAGGAAGTCGCGCAGTCGCGTGAGCGCTTCCAGGCGGGCGTGTCGGGCAACGCGGATGTGATCACCGCCTCGTTGACGCTCAACAGCGCACGCACGCAGCTCGTGGACGCGCTCACGGCGTATCAGGCCTCTCGTGTCGCGCTCGCGCGCGCCGAGGGCGCCATCTCCACCCTCGACTGAACCATTACCGTGGCGCTCCGGCGCCGCTCACTCGCACGACGCAAATCGACATGGCCACCGCGACGCAACCTCACACCTCCGCCCCCCGCGCCACCGCCGCAACTCCGCCGGTGACCGCTCCGAGCAACAAGCGCCGCGTGGTGCTGGCGCTCGTCGCGCTGGGCGTCATCCTCGGACTCGGCTGGGGTCTCAAGCAGTGGCTCTACGGCCGCTCGCACGAGAGCACGGACAACGCGCAGGTGGACGGACACATCGTGCCCGTGCTCGCCAAGGTGAGCGGATACGTCACCGCCGTGAACGTGGCGGAGAACGACCGTGTGCGCATCGACTCGACCCTCGTTCGCATCGACGAGCGCGAGTACGCCGTGAAGCTCGCCCAGGCCGACGCCGATCTCGCGGCGGCGCGCGCTGCCGCTGGCGGCAACGGATTGCCTGGACAGGCACAAGCGGCGGTCCAGAATGCCACCGGCCAGCGCGCAGCGCTGGACGCGAGCATCGCGGCGGCGCGCGCCAATGCGGTCAAGGCCGATGCGGATCTGCGCCGCATGCGCGAGCTCGTGGAGAAGCAGGTCGTCTCGCGGCAGCAGCTCGACGCCGCGCAGGCGGCAGCGGATGCCGCGCGCGCGCAGCTCGCCGCCGCGCAGAACAACGCCGGCGCGGCCGGCGCCGGCGTCTCCAATGCCGAAGCCGGCGTGCGTCTCGCGCAGGCGCGGCTGAGCGCGGCGCAGGCGGCGCGCGACAATGCTGCGCTGCAGCTCTCGTATACCCGCATCACGGCTCCCGTCGCCGGCATCGTGTCACGGAAGCAGGTCGAGGTCGGCCAGCTCGTGCAGGCGGGGCAACCGCTGCTCACCGTGGTATCCGACACCGGCGTCTGGGTGACGGCGAACTTCAAGGAAACCCAGCTCCACGACCTTCGCGTGGGTCAGGACGTCGAGCTGGACATCGATGCCTACGGCGGCGTGACGGCGAAGGGCAAGGTGGAGAGCGTGAGCGCGGCGACCGGGGCGAAGTTCGCGCTGCTTCCCCCCGATAACGCCACCGGCAACTTCACCAAGGTCGTGCAGCGTGTGCCGGTGCGCATCAAGGTCACCGAGGGACTCGGCAAGGATCGGCCGCTGCGGCCGGGCATGTCCGTCGTCGCACACGTGGCCACGAAGTAGTAGGACGCACTGCACGAGGTACCATGAGCACCATCTCCATTCGGCACGACGGCGTGTCCGGCGAGGTGACCGACCGTTCCGGTCCACCTGCCGGCGCGCGCGTCGTGGCCGAGGACAAGTACAAATACAAGTACCTCATCGCGATCGCCGTGACACTGGCGGCGGTGCTCGAGCTGATCGACACGTCGATCGTCAACGTCGCGATCCCGCACATGATGGGCAATCTCGGCGCGACCCTCGACGAGATCTCCTGGGTGTCGACCGGCTACATCATCGCGAACGTGATCGTCATTCCGCTCTCGAGCTGGCTCTCGGGATATTTCGGACGGAAGCGCTACCTCACCGGTTCGATCCTGCTGTTCGTGCTCGCCTCGTTCTTCTGTGGCGCGGCCACGTCGCTGGGTGGGTTGGTGCTTTGGCGCGTGGTGCAGGGGTTGGGTGGCGGGGCACTGCTCTCGACCGCGCAAGCCACGTTGTTTGAGGCCTTCCCACCCAAGGAAGTTGGTGTCGGGCAGGCGGTGTTCGGCGTGGGCGTGATGGTGGGGCCGACGATCGGGCCGACGCTCGGTGGATTCATCGTGGACAATTGGGCCTGGCCCTGGATCTTCTACATCAACATTCCGCTCGGCATCATCGCCGCGTTCATGGTGTGGACGTATGTCCACGACTCGGAGCATCAGGAGCGCGCCGGCACGATCGACGGCACCGGGATCCTGCTGCTCGCGCTGTGCGTGGGCTCGCTGCAGTGGATGCTCGAACGCGGCGAGCGGTACGACTGGTTCGAGTCGCGGTTCGTGACGGTGCTCGCCATTACCTCGCTCACTTCGTTCGTGCTGCTTCTCTGGCGCGAGCTCACGATCGACGAGCCGGTGATCAACTTCCGCGTGCTGCTCAATCGGCAGCTCGCCGCCGGCGTGATGATCGCCGCGTTTCTCGGCTTTGCGCTCTACGGAAGCGTGTTCGTGCTTCCGGTGTTTCTCCAGGGGCTGCACGGCTGGACGGCGAACCAGACTGGACTGGTCATCCTTCCGGGCGCGCTGGCGTCGGCGTTCACGATGGCGTTCGTCGGACGCAACGCTGCTCGGCTCGACGCTCGCGTGACGGTGCCGATCGGGGCATCGATGTTCTGCCTCGCCATGTACCGGCTCTCGCTGCTCACGTTCGATGCCGGGGCGAGCGACGTTTTCTGGCCGCTGATCATCCGGGGTGTGGGACTCGGGCTGATCTTCGTGCCGCTCACCGGCGCCACGATGGCCGAACTCCGGACGAGCGAGCTGCCGCAGGGTACGGGCATGTTCAACCTCACACGGCAGCTCGGCGGCTCGCTGGGGATCGCGATCAGCGCGACGCTGCTCTCACGCTTTACCGCGCAGTCGCGCGCGCTGCTTGCCGAGCACATCGTGATCGGCGACCCGCTGACGGTAGCGCGTGTGGACGGAATCGCCCGCGCGCTCGTGGCGAAGGGCACGAACGCTCTCTCGGCGAAGCAGCAGGCGCTGATGATCCTCGACCGCCAGCTCCAGGGCCAGGCGAGCGTGCTGGCATTCTCGAAGCTCTATCTGCTGTCCGGGCTGGCGCTGATGGCGGCGATGCCGCTGCTCTTCCTGTTTCGTTCCGGCAAGTCGCGAGGACTGGGACCGGGGGCGGCGCACTAGCCCGGCACGAGGATCGTTCAGGAGTCGGAGGCGTAGACCTCGACTTCCGCCGTCCCGTCTCGCCCATAGCGCACGTACATCAGGATCGGCCGGCAGCAGACGTGGCAATCCTCGATGTACTCCTGCTCGTCCCCACTGCCCGGGTCCAGCGCGATCTCGTTCATCTCGCCGCAGTGTGGACAGGTGACGACCGATTCCGTCTCGGCGGTACCGTCGCCGAGGGGGAACTCGTCGTCGAGGTCCGCCTCCGTCTCGTCGTCGTTCACGAAATCCACCATGACCGAAAGGTAGCGCAGGAGAGGCGACGCCCGCCGGCTGTCCCCCGGAACTGAAACACCCGCGTCCACGCTCGTGGACACCGATAGAAGGACGAAGCAGGCTAAGTAGTTGTCATTCCGCTCCTTGTGACCTGTGTCACCCATGGCGCAGGCGGTGCCATCCCGGTTCCCGGACACCGCACTCCCAAGGAGCCCACACATGTCACTCCGTCGCACGCGCCCTCTCGGCGCACTCTGGTCACTCGCCGGCGTACTCCTGCTCGTCGCCGCGAGCGGCTGCGTGACGAAGCGCGTCACGCGCATCGAGCCCACCGCCGTGACCGACCTCTCCGGCCGGTGGAACGACACGGACTCGCGTCTCGTCGCCAACCAGCTCGTCGAGCAGACCCTCGGCGCCGGGTGGGCCAAGCGCTACACCGACGCGCATGGGGGCGAGGCACCGACCGTCATCGTCGGGACCTTCGCCAACCGAACCATGGAGCACATCGCCGTCGGCACGTTCGTGAAGGACGTCGAGCGCGCGCTGATCACCACGGGCGCCGCCCGCGTCGTCGCGTCCGGTGACCAGCGCACCGAGATGCGCGGCGAGCGGCAGGACCAGCAGCAGAATGCGCGCGCCGATACGCGTGCTCGGCAGGGCCAGGAGCTTGGCGCCCGCTACATGCTCGCCGGCGATCTCCAGGCGATCGAGGACGTCGATGGCCGCGAGCGCGTCGTGTTCTACCAGGTGGACGCCGCCCTCATCGATCTCGAGACGAACACGAAGGTCTGGGTCGGCCAGCACAAGATCAAGAAGTACATCGAGCGCGCCCGCTTCGGGCTCTGACCATTCCAGCGGAGACATCACATGTCCAGCTCCCGATTCCCGCAGCTCGCGCCGACGTTGTTCATCACCGCCCTCGCGGCGGCGTCGTGCGCCAATCCGAAGCGTATCGACGAAGGACCGATCACCGTCATGCGCAATGGTGATCGCGTCGATCCGCCAACCCACGCCATCGACGCCGCGACCACGCAGGCCCTCGACGCAGGAATCACCGGTCGCGAGCGGAGAGACTCGATCGCGGCGGTGGCGTTCGCGAACTGTGCTCCCTCGGTGTGCGCGGCGCTCGGTCGCGGAGAGGTGGCCCTCGGCATGACCGAGGCACAGGTGCTCGCGGCAACCCGCAGCACGGAGTTGTCGTGGACGACGCGTCGCAGTGGCGGCGTCGCCGTGTTGATACCGCGCGACGCCGATGCTGCGCCGCGAGACGCCGTGGCCCCGCTGGCGATCGTTCAGCTCGCCGGTGGCGCCGTCGCGAGTCTGACGTACCGCGAGCCGCAGGGCCTGCGCACCGTCTCGACGGCAGCCGACGCTGACAACGCGAACCTGGCGCGCGCCGCCGCGCTGACGCGTGAAGGCGATGCGATGGCGGCGGCAGGCGACTTTACCGCCGCGCTGGAGCGCTACGACCGCGCGAGCGTCGTGAGCCGCGCCGACCCCGAGCTCCAGTACAAGATGGCGACCGCACTGGAGAAGCTGCTGCGTCCGCGCGAGGCCGAGCTGCGCTACCGCCTGTTCCTGCACCAGCTCGAGCTCGAGACGATCGCTGCGCATGGTGAGGCGAACGCGAAACTCGCGGGCGCGATGCTGGCGGCGCGCGAGCGGCTCATTGTCCTCGAGAAGACCCGCTGAGCCAACGCCCATCGCCGAGGCCACGATGCGCACCCCCACCGGTGCCAGGATCTTTCGAGTTGCATGCGGGAGCTTCCTTTGTCTCGGGCTCTTCTCCGCGACGGGGTGCGCGACGCTGCGCGCCACGTTCGCCGGGTACGCGACCGCGCGCGGCGGCATCACACGGTCCCAGCAGACCCTCCGTGATGCCATGGTCGATCAGGATTTCGTGAAGGCGCTCGGCTGGCACGACGATGACGCACTGCTCCAATCCTTGACCACCGGCGCGGCGGCATACTACGCGGGCCAGTATGCACGCAGCGCCGCGATGCTCGACACCGCGGCACTCCTGGCGGACGACCGCATCACCGCCAGTCTGTCGAAGGACGGATTGGCGCTCGTGACGAACGACATGGCACGTCCGTACCAGCCACGCCGGACCGAGCGCCTGTTCATCCCGTACTACGCGATGCTGAGCTACGTGCGACTCGGTGCCTGGGAAGACGCGGCCGTGGAGGCGCGGCGCCTCGTCGCGCTGCTCGAGCAGTTCGGCGAGGATCGTGACGAGGCGGAGCGGTCGGTGCACGGAAGCCTCGAGCATCTCGCTGGTGCCGTCCTCGAGCGGGCGGGCGAGCGCGACCCGGCTCGGGTGGCCTACCGCGCCGCCCACGAGCTGCGCAACACCCTGCCGGAGACGATTCCGCCCGCGAGCATCGCCGATCAGGGGGAATTGCTGCTGGTCGTCGAGCGAGGGTTCGTCGCGCACCGGGCCACCGGGACGATCGAGCTGGAGCTGGACGACGAAGACGAACATGATACGACGCGGTACGACAGCCTCGGTCGTCGGAGGCCGCTGCCACTCTCGCAGTACGGTGCGCTGTCACTCGCGTCATCGCACCATCGTCGCCATCACGACGACGACGATTATCATGTCACGATCGCATTCCCGACGCTGCGACGCTCGCCCCGCCCCTGGGGTGGCGATGTGCGGGTGGCGGTCGATGGCCTCCCCGTCGATGGACTCTCCGCATCGACCGTCGTCGACGATGCGAGCGCGGTGGACGAGCGCCGTGAGCGAGCCGCGCTCGCCGTGCGCGCCGCGGCCCGCGCTGCCGCCAAGTACGCGGTGACCAAGGCGATCAAGGACAAGAAGGGGGAGGTCGCTGGCGAGCTCGCCAACTTCGGCGCCTCACTGCTCGAGCGCGCCGACGTACGCTCCTGGCATCTCTTGCCGCAGGAGATCGCCCTGATCCGTGTTCGCGTGCCCGCCGGGACGCGAGATGTGCGTCTGCAGGTGGGCGAAGGCTGGGCAGTGCGTGCCGTGGAGCTCGGGAGCGTCGTCGTTCGGCGCGGGGAGCTGTCGATCGTTCCGGTACGCTTGTGGCGCGACCCCGCGCCGAGCTCCACGCTCGTGTCGCCGGCTCCCGTGATCGCCGACGCCGAAAGCTGCGTGACCTTCTTCTGTCCCTGAGTATTGCGGGCAGATCCAGGGCGAGTGAAGCACGCGGTCGTTGCGCTAACTTGAACGGCCGCGTGCTCGTGATCACACTCATCCCGCCCGCCATGCCGACCTGGTCGCCCGTCTTCATGCCCGCCGATGTCCCGCTGCCGAAGGGCCCGTACAGTCCTGCGGTACGCGCCGGGAATCTCGTGTTCGTGAGCGGTCAAGTGCCGCGCGATCCGGTCTCCGGTGCCCTGGTCGGCGACGACGTTGCAACCCAAACGCGACAGACGCTGTCCAATGTGCAACGAGTGCTCGAGCAGTGTGGTGCGAGCCTCGCGGACGTGGTGAGTGTCACGGTGTATCTATCGCATGCGGACGATTGGGCGGCGATGAACACCGTCTACGCGGAAATGTTCCACGCGCCGTATCCAAGCAGAACGACGGTCGGTGCCGAGCTCCGCGGCATTCTCGTCGAGATCAGCGCCGTCGCGTACGTGGCGGGGTCGGCTTAACGAATCGGAGGTGCCGGCGTCTTCCTGTGTGGCCGCGCTGAAGCGGACCAACACTTTGGAGGAAGCATGCGTAAGACTCGTGTATTCGCACTTGTTGTCGCGTCGCTCGTGTCCACCGCGTCGTTCGCTGGAGCACAGGCTCCGGCGACGGCTCCGCACGGCGGTCGTCACGCGATGGGTCGTGGGATGGAGGGGCGCGGGATCGGTGAGCGCGGCGGCGTGCTGCGCGGGCTCAAGCTCAGCGACGCCGAGAAGGCACAGGTGAAGACCATTCACGCGAAGTATGCAGCGGAGGGCAAGACGCTCCGTGAGTCGTTGAAGCCGACGATGCAGGAAGCGCGGGCACTGCGGCAGAAGGGCGATACGGCTGGGTTGCGCGCGCTGTGGGAGAAGAACAAGCCGGCTCGTGACCAGATGCAGGCGCTCCAGGTTCGGCAGCAGGCGGAGATCCGCGCGGCGCTGAGCCCGGAGAACCAGAAGCTGTTCGATGCGAACGTGCAGAAGCTCGCCACGCGTCGCGGCGAATGGGCGAAGCAGGGCAAGGGCGGCAAGCACGGCGGGATGCGCGGCCGTGGCACTGCCAAGGTGGGGTGACCGAACGCAGGATTAGCGAAGGGGAGTGACTGGGCGCTGGTGGGGCGCACACCACGAACCGACGCGACCACGAATGGGTTGGCAGCTTGCTGCCAGCCCATTCGTGCGTTCCGGCAACGGTCGCGGGGCACGTGTGCGTATACTCAGGATGCCGGCTGCGGCTCGGCCGGCGCTCGCCCACCTTCGCCACGATCCGTCATGCCCTCTCTCCGCCTTGCCGCGGCCGCCTCCCTCCTGGCCGTCTCGTCCGTCGCTGCACAGCAGGCCACGCCGCAGCGCGCCTTCCAGCTCGCCGACTGGTACAAGCTCACGACGCTGACCGCGCCGGCGATGTCGCCCGCCGGCGATCGTGTGGCGGTGACGGTGACCACCGTGCGCGAGACGGAGAACAAGCGACACAGCGAGGTGTGGGTCGTGCCCACCGCGGGCGGAGAGCCGCAGCGGTTCACGTCGCCCGGCACGGAGAGCAGTGCACCGTACTGGTCCCCGGATGGCAAATGGCTCTTCTTCACGTCGTCCCGAACGGGAGGCAAGGGCAACCGCTGGGCGATCCGCATGGACCAGCCGAGTGGTGAAGCGACGCAGGTCGAGCGCTACCCGAGCGGCTCCTCGCCGCGCGACCATCGATTCGCCGTCTGGGCCGACGCCGACAGCGCGCCAGCGACCGACTCGGCGAAGATGAAGGACGATCCCTTCGCCAAGATGCTTCCGATGGCGCGCCCGCCCTATGGCGCGATCACCCAGCCGGCGAACCCGGCGCGCTTCGACGGGAAGCAGGTCGTCGACATGCGCTACAAGTCGAACGATCGCGGCTACGTGCCCGGTCCGCGAGAAGCGCGCGTCTATCGGCCGTCGCAGCTCTGGATCCAGACCTTCGACGGAAGTGCGAAGCGCCAGCTCACCCGCACGACCTACTCGCAGCGCGGCGCCGTCGTGAGTCCCGACGGAAAGCTGGTCGCCTTTCTCGCGGATGCCGAGCTGCGTCCCGACTCCGTCGTGGAGCACGAGCGCGATTCCCTCTCCTATCTGCCGTACGACGCCAAGCGCGACGAAG
>DASSIC010000243.1:0-4082 GCA_035692325.1 Gemmatimonadaceae bacterium
ATCGACGCCAATCGTGCGACGAGCCGGTTCGTGATCGATTCGCTCTGGGACCGCCCGACGCATCCCGAAGGCTGGTACTTCCGCAGCGACCACGTGCCGTACGCCGAGCGAAAGGTGCCGGCGCTGTTCTTCTCGAGCAACCTGCATCCGGACTATCACACCCCGCGCGACGAGCCGGCGACGATCGACTACGCGAAGTTGACACGGATGGCGAAGTGGATGTACATGACCGGCTGGATCGCCGCGAACGCCAGGGTACGGCCAGCCGTGGACGAAGGGTTCGTGCTGCGGTGAGCATTGGATTCACCGACAACGGAGACGGTAATCATGGATGCGCTCACCTCTCGTCGGGATTTCCTGCGTTGTGCGCTCGCCGCCGCAGCGGCGGTGGCGCTCCCACCCGGTACCCTGCGCGCCCATTCGGCACCTCGCCTCGCCGCACGGGGCACGAGGAAGCGCGTCGTCGTGCTCGGCGCCGGACTGGCGGGGCTCTCGGCAGCGCATGAGCTGATCGCCGCGGGGCACGATGTCGTGATCCTGGAGGCCCGGCTCCGTGCCGGCGGACGCGTGTACACGCTGCGCGAACCATTTTCCGACGGGCTTCACGCCGAGGCGGGCGCGACGCGCATCTCCGAGCTGAACGATTGGACGATGAAGTACGTCCAGCAGTTCGGCCTCGCGCTGGAGCCGTTCAAGTCCTCCGGCCTGCGCGACGTCTACCACCTGCGCGGCCAGCGAGTCATCGTCGCCGACGGGACGAGCGTGGACTGGCCCGTGGCACTCACGGCGGAGGAGCGTCGCCTCGGACTCGCGGGCATGCGGACGAAATACCTCGGCCCGGCACTGGAGGCGATCGGCGACGCCGGTTTTCCCGATCCGCCGGCTGAGCGGCTGCACGACATCGACGCGTTGACGTACTACGGCTACCTGCGCCGGCAGGGTGCCTCGCCCGCCGCGATCGACCTGCTGACGATGGGCTCCAACTACAACGAGCGCGAATACGTCTCCGCACTCATGCGCCTGCGGAACCTGGGGTGGCGACTCAAGACGCAGCGATGGACCAAGATCGTCGGCGGCACCGACAATCTGCCGAAGGCGTTCGCGGCGACGATGGCCGACCGCATCCATTATGGAACGGCGGTCGTCCGCATCGAACAGTCGACGACCGGCGTGCGCATCGCGGCACTGCGTGCCGGCGTGCCCGTCGTGTACGAAGGTGACTGCGTGCTCTGCACGATCCCGTTGCCGGTGCTCCACCACATGGGTCCGCAGCCGGCCTTCTCGGCCCAGGTGCACAGCGTGATCCGCGCGCTGAAATATGCCGAGACTACGAAAGTGTTCGTCCAGACGAAGACGCGGTTCTGGGAGGCCGAGGGGATGTCGGGCTTCGGGACGACGGACCGTCCGATTCAGGAAGTCTGGAACATGACCGCGGGACGCCAGTCGAGTCGCGGGATCCTGCTCGCGTACATGACGGGCGAGAACGCCATCCGGACGAGCCGCATGCCGCCCGAGGAGCGCGTGCGCTGGGGTGCGGGGGAGATCGACCGCCTCTTCCCAGGCACACTCGCGGCGTTGGAGGGCGGGACGTCGTACTCGTGGGGGACCGACCCGTGGGCGCGCGGCGCGTACGCGCTGTCCGCGCCGAACCAGATGCGCGAGCTGCAGACCGTGCTTCGCCGCGCGCATGGGCGCGTGTACTTCGCCGGCGAACATGCATCGGCGTGGCCGGGATGGATGCAGGGCGCGCTCGAGTCGGGCAACCACGCCGCGCGCGCGATCGATGCCGCATAGCGTTGATCCGTTCGATCTCCAGCGCTTCCTGGACGCGCAGGCGCGCAACTACGCCGACGCGATCGACGAGCTGCGCGCCGGCGAGAAGCGCTCGCACTGGATGTGGTACGTCTTTCCCCAGTACGCCGGGCTCGGTAGCAGCCCGATGGCCAGGCGGTTCGCGATCGGAAGTCTCGACGAAGCGAAGGCCTATCTGCGACACCACATTCTCGGTCCGCGGCTGGTGGAGTGCGCCAACGCCGTGCTCGCGGTGCAGGGGGTGACGGCGCACGACATCTTCGGCTCGCCCGACGACATGAAGCTGCACTCGTCCGCGACGCTCTTCTCGCGTATCGCCGAGCCGGGGTCGGTGTTTCATCGAATCCTCGACCGGTACTTCGACGGCGAGGCGGATAAGCGTACACTCGACCTTCTGTCAGGGGGTGAGCATGGATCGACGTGAGTTTCTCGCCGCCACTGCCGTCGCCGCGGTCTCGCCGCTGCCGCGACTCGACGCGCTCGGTCAATCGCCGGCGCGCCAGTTCATCGAGCTGCGCCGATACCACCTGCTCCCCGGCGCGAGGCAGCGCGCGTTCAGCGCATTCGTCGGCGACGTCGCCGTTCCGGCGATGAATCGCGCGGGGGTGGGCAAGGTTGGAGCGTTCACCGTCGTGTATGGTGAGAATGCGCCGTCGCTGCTGCTCGTGCTGGCGCATCCGTCGCTCGAGTCGGTGGTGACGCTGCGCGAGCGACTCGCCGACGACGCGACGTACACGCGCGCCGGTGCGCCGATCCTCGACGCGCCGCTGTCGGACCCGGCGTTCGTGCGCGTGGAGAGCACGCTGCTGCGCGCCTTCGCCGCGATGCCGACGCTGGAGCCGGCGTCTGGCGCCGGCACGAACGCACCGCGCATCTGCGAGCTCCGCACCTACGAGAGCCACAGCGACCGCGCCGCGCTCAACAAGCTGGCGATGTTCAACGCCGGGGAGGTGCCGATCTTCCGTCGCGCCGGCTTGACGCCGGTGTTCTTCGGGGAGACGGTGATTGGCGCGAAGATGCCGAGCCTGACCTACATGGTCACGATGCGCGACATGGCGGCGCGGGACGCGGCGTGGTCGGCGTTCGGGAAGGATCCGGAGTGGAAGACACTGTCCGGAGATCCGCAGTATCGCGACAACGTTTCGGCGATCTCGGACATCATCCTCCAGCCGACGTCGTACTCGCAGATCTGAGGGCGCTCGCCATGGAGAGGGTCCGGTTGCTCGCGCCGCTGGTGCTGCTGCTCCTCGCGCGCAGGAGCGAGGCGCAGCAGTCGCATCCGGCACCAATGAAGATCGCCGTCGTCGAGATGGACACGGTGCGCATACCGCGCACCCATGTCATCGCGGCGCTCGTCCGCACTCGGCTCGAGCATTACACGACGCGCGAGGAGCTACGCGTCGTGCCTCGGAAGGTCGTGACCGACCTCTGTGACAGCGACTGCCCCGAACGATGGGACGGCCGGTGGCTTCGCGAGGTGGCGAAGCTGCTGCGTGTCGACGTCGTCGTCGACCTCACGACATCGCTGGTGGGGACGGTCACCGGGGCGAGGGGAATCGCCTACTATCCATCGTCATCGGCGGCGGACACCGTCCTTGTTCGGGGCACGAGCGACGATGCCGTCGCCGATACCCTCGCAATGCAGCTGAACGAGTTGCTCTACCGGCTGCGTGAGCGACGAGCCGACAGCGCGGCGGGCGCCGCGCGCGTGGTGAACGTCCCGGAGTGGAGCTTTCCGCTCGATCTGACCCGGCAATGGGCGCAGCAGTCGCCACTCGGCGACTTGCGACGGCGCGCAATGGAGGAAGGGGACGTCGAGGTGAGGGCGTGGGGTGGCTACGGGTTGCGCGGCACGAAGGGCGTGGTAGTGAGGCGGGAGCGCGGAACCTGGCGCGCGTGGCGCGTCGAGCATGTACCGTGCAAGGTGATCGTCGACATGCCGGTTCATGACACGGCGTCGGCCACGACGCTCGCAGGCTTCCTGGCGCTCGCGCGACGAAAGTGCGGAAGCACGGTTGGCGACGTGCGCGGCATCAGCATGCTGCTCGACGCCGACACGCTCGCAATCGAACCGCTGAGTGCAGGAAGTGCAGCGATCGAGCGCGCATGGAACGCGGCCGAGCGCGAGGGAATGTTGAGCCTTCCGGCGGAGGTGTCGGGGAGGGTACCCGCGCCCGATGGCTTCACTTATGTGATCGAGGTACGACGTGGCAGCAACTACCGAGCGTCGGTGATCGAGCAAGGCGATCGGCCCGGGGTGCCGGCGGACG
>DASSIC010000244.1:0-10996 GCA_035692325.1 Gemmatimonadaceae bacterium
GACGCTGCAGGACCTGTTCATGGCGCTGCTGCGCGCCGAGGGGATCGAGCTGGAGGCGCTGTACGTGGGCGAGCGGCCGACGACGCTGTTCTTCCTCGCCGAGGCGCTGCTGGAGTACGAGCAGCAGTTCGGCCAGTGGCGATTCAAGCATGTGCAGCTCGTCGAGCGCGTGCTCGGTCCACTGACCGGTGGCACCGGCGGCACGCTGGGCGCGAAGTATCTCGCGCGCACGATCGACCAGAAGTTCTTCCCCGCGCTCTGGGACGTGCGGGCGAAGTTCTACGGTGCGTCCGCGTAGCGTGCGGTGATCCTCGACATCTCGATCCTCGTGCAGCCGGGCACGCCGGAATGGCCCGGCGACGTGCCCTTCACCTGCGGGTGGAGCGCGCGGATCGAGCAGGGTGCGAGCGTCAACCTGTCGCATGTGAACGGCAGCCCACATGTGGGCACGCACGCGGACGCCCCGCTGCACGTGCGCGACGACTGGCCTTCGACCGACCAGCTGCCGCTGGAGCCGTTCCTGGGGCCCGCCGTGGTGCTCGACGTGACGCGTGCTCCGGCCGGCCCGCTGACGATCGACGCCGACGATGTGCGACTGCTGGGCTGTGAGCGGCTGCTGCTGCGGACCGATCGCACGATCGCGGAAGGCACCTTCCCCGACGCGTGGCCGGTGCTCTCTGCGTCGTCGGCGATCCTGCTCGCCGCAGCCGGCGTGAAGCTCGTCGGCGTGGATGCGCCGTCGGTGGACGAGCGCGAGAGCAAGACGCTCGAGGTGCATCGTGCCCTGTTCTCCGGCGGCGCCTACGTGCTGGAGAATCTCGACCTGCGCGGCGTGGCGGAGGGGCGGTACGAACTGGTGGCGCTTCCGCAGCGACTCGGGGGGCTCGACGCCGCGCCGGTACGCGCGGTGCTGCGTCCGGCCTGATCTAGCGACCCACCTCGCGCACCTTCGCGCGGACCTCGGCCATGAACGCCGAGCCGCGGATCCGCACGTGCGGCAACACATAGCCGCTGCCCTCGGCGCGGACGTCGTTCCCCGTCGCGGCCATGACCGAGCTGACGTCGAAGTCCACGATCATCCCCGGCGGCACGATGAACGCCACGTTGGACATGATGGCCGAGACGTCGATCGTGCAGCCAGGCGGCACGATGGCGTAGCGCAGGTCGACCTTCACGTCGCTCATGATCGCCTTCACGCGCAGCGTCTGTGGCACGCGCCACGGACCCACCCGCCGCGTCTCGCTCATGATGCCCATGATGCGTCCCTCGGACGGCACGGGTGCTGGCATCCCGCGCACCGGAGCAGTCGACAGGAGCGCGCTGGAGGTTGCCAGGTCGGCGACCAGCGCGTCGATCTCCTGGGCGCTTTCAGCGTGGCTCATCTGGCCGAGCCGCCACTCGAACTCCTCCACGGTGATGACGTCGTAGGCGAACCCGTCGGTCAGCAGGCGCACGGCTCGCTCCCGGGAGTCGTGGAGCGGCACGTCCGTGCCGGAGCCGATGGGCAGGCTGCGAGGAGTGCTGTATTCGGGCATGCGGGCCATACGGATTGGGCTCCGGAAGAGTGTCAGGACCGCCTTCCGGGGTTTACTCCGACCTCAGGTTTCTCGGGCGACCGTCAACCGTTAACTTTGAGTCGTATGCCTGACCCCGTCTACCTCGATCACGCCGCCACGACCCCGGTTCGCGCCGAGGTGCTGGAGGCGATGCTGCCCTTCTTCGGCCCGCGCTTCGGCAATCCGTCGAGCGTGCACCGCTGGGGGCGCGAAGCGCGCACCGCGCTGGACGAGGCCCGGGAGCGGCTGGCCGGCTGCCTGGGCGCCGCCAACGACGAGGTCGTATTCACGTCGTGCGGCACCGAGGCCGACAACATGGCGGTGATCGGCGTGTGGCGGGCTCGGCACAACGAAGCCCGGCGGGCGGTAGTGACCACGCCGATCGAGCACAAGGCAGTGCTCGCCGCGGCGCACGAGGTCGCGAAGGAGGGGGGTGAAGAGCGGTTCCTGGCCATGGAGCGCAGCGGACGCGTGGATGCTCGTTCGTTCGACGCGCTCGTGACGGACGACGTCGCCGTGTGCTCGGTGATGTGGGTGAACAACGAGATCGGCTCGCTGCAGGACGTCCCCGCCCTCGCGGCGCTGGCCAAGGCACGCGGCGTGACGTTCCACACCGATGCCGTGCAGGCATTCGGGAAGGTGGAGGTGAATGCGCGCACGACGCCGTTCGACCTGCTCTCCATCTCCGGGCACAAGATCGGTGCGCCGAAGGGGATCGGGGCGCTGTACATTCGCCGGGGCACACCGCTCGAGCCACTGATGTTCGGCGGCTCACAGGACCGTGGCCGGCGCCCCGGCACCGAGAACGTGGCGATGGCGGTGGGCCTGGCGCGCGCCGCGGAGCTCGCGGTGGCGGAGCGCGAGCACGAGTGGGCGAAGCTCGAGGCGATGCGCGATCGGCTCGAGGCGGCACTCCTGGCCCGCATCCCCGACGCGGTGATCCATGGTCGCGGCGGACCCCGCGCGCCGCACATCACCAACGTGTCGGTCCCGGGGGTGGACAGCGAGTCCATGCTCATGGCGCTCGACCTGCGAGGCGTGGGCTGCTCCGCCGGGTCTGCCTGTCAGAGCGGGAGCATCACGCCGTCGCACGTGCTGAGCGCCATCGGCGTCTCGCCGGATCTCGCCGGGGCGGCGATCCGCATGAGCATCGGCATGCTCACGACCGACGCGGCGATCGACCGCGTGGCAGAGCTGTTCCCGGCGCTGGTCGAGAAGGCGCGCCGGCTCACCCCGGCCTGACCGATGGGCGAGCGGGTGCTGGTCGCG
This sequence comes from Gemmatimonadaceae bacterium, assembly GCA_035692325.1. GTDB lineage: Bacteria > Gemmatimonadota > Gemmatimonadetes > Gemmatimonadales > Gemmatimonadaceae > AG11. The sequence goes on from DASSIC010000244.1 coordinate 2,826, forward strand.
ATGAGCGGCGGCGTGGATTCGTCAGTCGCCGCGGCGATGCTCGTCCGTCAGGGCTACGACGTCGTCGGCGCGACGATGAAGCTGGGCTGCCATGGCGACGAGCTGCCCGATCGTCCCTGCTGCTCGCTCGACAGCGTGAACGACGCGCGGCGCATCTGCGAGCAGCTCGGCGTGCCGCACTACGTGCTGAACCTCGAGACTGCGTTCGGGCGCGACGTCGTGCGCGATTTCGTGGACGAGTATGCGCGCGGCCGCACGCCGATCCCGTGCGTGCGCTGCAACACCTTCACGAAGTTCCGCGACCTGCTGCACAAGGCGGACGCGATCGACGCGCGCTGGGTCGCGACGGGGCACTATGCGCAGGTGCGCGACGGCGTGCTGCACCGCGGCCTCGATCCCGACAAGGATCAGTCGTATTTCCTGTGGGGGATCGCGCGACCCGTGCTGTCACGCATGCTGCTCCCTGTGGGGAGCCAGACCAAGAGTGAGACGCGGGCGATCGCGCACGAGCTCGGGCTGGAGCTGATCGCGGAGAAGCCGGAAAGTCAGGATATCTGCTTCGTTCCCGACGGCGACCACGTGAAGGTGATCGCGCGCGAGCTGGGCGCCGACGCGCCCGCGTTGACGCGCGGCCCGTTCGTGCGTCGCGACGGTACCGTCGTCGGCGAACACCAGGGCTACGCGCGTTTCACCGTCGGTCAGCGGCGCGGGCTGCCGGGCGGCTTCCAGGAGCCGATGTTCGTCGTGGAGATCCAGCCGGCGACGCGCGCCGTCGTGATCGGCCCGCGCCACGAGCTGCTCGGCCGGGGCGTGATCGCCCGCGAGATGAACTGGCTCGTCGACGCGCCCACGGTGGGCAGCGAGGTGGAAGTGCAGATCCGGCATCGCGCGCGGCCCGCACTGGGCACGCTGGTGCGCGTCGACCACGGCGAGGTGGAGATCGCGCTCGACGAGGCGGTGCCGGCGATCACGCCTGGACAGTCGCTCGTGCTCTACGAGGGCGCGCGCGTCCTCGGCGGCGGCGTGATCGAACGTTCACGCCGCGCGTTGCCGGTCAGGGCAGCGTAGCGACCGCCGGCGCGCCGGCGATCGGCCGTCGGCTCCCCCAATCCGCGATGCCGAGGATCAGCCCCATGAGCGCTCCCGCCGCGAGCACCAACTCGGGGCGTACTCCGGGCAGGGGCGGGATCATCGCCAGCGGAACAGCCGCGCTCAGCGCACCACACACGATGCCGATCGCGATGTTCTGGCGCGGGAGCACGGAGACGAGCAGGGCGCAGATGAAGCTCGCAAGCGCGCTGGCCAGAAGCGCGCCGACCCCGAAAACGACCGCGATGAACTGGTAGTCCTCGAGTGACCGCGCCACGCCGAGGTAGGCCAGTACCGACATGATCGTGCTGGCGAGCAGGCAAATGCCGAAGCGTCGCACGACGCCGAGGGTGGGCGGTCCGAGTTGAACTGGAGGTGGCGCGGCCGCACGCGCTGCTGCCTGCGCCGGCACCTCCGCAATTCGCTCCTCTTCCCGGCGAGCGAGCCGAGGGCTCTCCATTGCGTCACGTGCCTGGCGCCACCGTCGGAAATCCGAAAGTCGGCGCGTCTTGAAGAGCTGATCGAGCATAGAGACGGGCTTTCGTCGCTGGCGTACTACGATCAGGCCGAGGATCAGGACGACGACGACGGCGAACCAGACGACGGTCTCCCGCCATGCGTCGTGCAGCGCTGCCTGCTCCTCCAGCTCGCCGCGGTGGACCTGGATCGACGCGGCCAGCAGCGGGAGCGGAATGGGGCTGAAGGGAGCGTCTCGGCGGGTTGCACTCATGTGCCGATAGGACGGTACCAGACCGTCCACCGTCACCGCGAGCTGGCTAGGCCTTGTAATCCATCGCCTCGGCGAACTTCTTCATCGCCTCCTCCTGCTCCGGCGTGAGCTGGTCGGGCACCGTCACCTGCACCTCGACGATCAGGTCACCGCGGCGTGCTTCGCGCGCGATCCCCTGACCGGGGACGCGGAATCGCTTTCCCGACGTCGTGCCGTGCGGGATCTTGATCGTCACCTTCTTCTCGTCGAGCGTCTTCACGCTGAGCTTCGTGCCGAGCGTCGCCTGCGCGATGTTGATCTTCACCGGCGCGATGACATCGAGCCCCTCGCGGCGGTAGAACCGATCGGCCTTCACGTGGAAGGTGATCAGCAGGTCGCCAGGTGGGCCGCCCTGCGGTCCGCGAGCGCCCTGTCCCTTGAGGCGGATCTTCGTTCCCTCGTCCACCCCCTGCGGCACGGTGATCACCACCCGCTTCCTGGTGCGGACCTCGCCCGTGCCGTTGCAGGTCGGACAGCGCTCGGTGGGCACCTGGCCGCGACCGAGGCACACCGGGCAGGGGCGCTGCACGGCGAACCCGCCCTGGCCGAAGCTGATGGTGCCGCGGCCCCCGCACTCGGTGCACGTCACGAGCTTGGCGCCCGGCGCCGCGCCGCTGCCGTGGCAGGTGGCGCATTCCTCGGTGACGTCGAGCTCCACCGGCACCTTTCCGCCCAGGGCGGCGGTGCGGAAGGGGATCTCGAGCGACGACTCGATGTCGTCGCCGCGCTGCGGGCCGCGAGGCCGCGACTGGGCGCCGCCGCGAGCATTGCCGCCGAACATCGAGCTGAAGATGTCGCCGAGGCCACCGAGTCCGCCCAGATCCCCGAGATCCTCGAACCGGATGCCTCCCTGCGCTCCCGCGCCGCCGGGTGGCGGGTACCCGTAGCTCGCGCCATGGCCGGCGCCCGCGCCGCGACCACCGCCGAAGCCGCCGAACGCGCCGAGTCGGCGCATCTCGTCGTACTGCTTCCGCTTCTCCGCGTCGCCGAGCGTCTGATACGCCTCGGAGATCCCCTTGAAGGTATCGGCCGCCTTCGGGTCGGTGGGATTCTTGTCGGGATGGTGCTTCGCGGCGAGCTTGCGATACGCCTTCTTGATCTCGTCCTGCGTCGCCGATGCCGGTACGCCGAGCACGGCGTAGTAGTCTTGCTGGGCCATGGCGGACCTTACGCGGTCAGCCGTTCCACTGCTTCACGACGACGCGCGCGGGTCGCAGCAGCTGGCCGTTGAACAGATATCCCTGCTGGAACACGCGCGCGACGAGGTGATCCTCCTCGGCCGAATCCGCCGGCTCGGTCATCACGGCCTCGTGACGCGATGGATCGAACGGCTCTCCGATCGGATCGAGCACCTCGAGCCCGTGACCGGCCAGCGTCTTCATCAGCTTCCGTTCCACCATCTGCACGCCATCCGAGATCGTACGCGCGTCGGTCGTCGCGGGATCGATGTGCGCGAACCGCGCGAGATCATCGAGCGCGTCGATCATCCCCTTCAGCATGTCGCCCTGCCCGCGCAGGTGCGCGTCCTGCCGCTCCTTCGCCGTGCGCTTGCGAAAGTTGTCGTACTCGGCGGCGAGACGGAGATAGCGATCGCGCTGGTCGGCGAGCTGGCGCTCCACGGCGTCCGGCAGCCCCTCGGCGATCACGGGATCAGCGTCGGCGGAATCGGTCGTCTGCGCCGCTGCATCGGCAGCGAGGTCGTTCATGTATCGGTTGTCTTCAGACATGTTGCGTCGGCCGCGTGCGTGAGGATGCGTCGTCACGAAATGTCGCCCCGTGTGAGACCGCGTGCAACGGCCGTGCCCCACTGGGCGCTCGGAAGTCCTGCCACCGAGCGATGCGCGGCCCGTCAGATCATTCGCCGCGCGATGTCGACAGGGCCCGGCGCAACAGCTCCAGCGCCGCCTGCGTGGCGCGCCGTCGCACTTCGTCGCGATCGCCCCACAACCGGAGGAGCCGTGCCTCCACGGCACCCTGGAGATCGAGCGCGATCCACACCGTGCCGACGGGCTTGTCGGGGGTCGCGCCATCGGGCCCGGCGACACCGGTGATCGACAGCGCGGCGCCGACTCCGAGCCGGCTGCGCGCGCCCGTCGCCATGGCGCGCGCCACGGGCTCGCTCACCGCGCCATGGTCGCGCAGCATCTCCGCCGGCACAGCGAGCAGGCTCTCCTTCACCGCGTTGGCGTACGCGATCACGCCGCCCACCACCACGTCGCTGCTCCCGGGAATGGCGGTGAGTCGCTGCCCGAGCATCCCTCCCGTGCAGCTCTCGGCGACCGCGATCGTGATCCGACGCTCGCGACAGGCCGCCAGCACGACCTCGGCGAGATCGACGTCGCCCTCGCCGTAGATCGAATGCCCCATCGCGCCGCGCACGCGCGTCGCCGCGGCGTCGAGGCGCGCGTCGGCCTCGTCGGGCGGCAGTCCGCGCACGGTGAGGCGCAGGTCCACGCCCTCCACGTTCGGGAGATAGGCCAGCTCGACGTCGCCCACGCCCGCGGGGAGCGCCGTGATCCGGTCGGCCGCGAGCGACTCGGCCACACCCGTGCTGCGCAGCGTGCGGGAACGCACGACACGCCGCACGGCGCCGAGGCGCTCGCGCACCACAGGCAGCAGCGTGTCGGCGAGCATCCCGCGCATCTCGCGCGGCACGCCGGGCAGCATCGCGACCCACCGCCCGCGCTCGTCCTCGAGGAAGATCCCCGGGGCGGAGCCGTGGTTGTTGGTCAGCTTGCGCGCCCCTTCCGGCAGCATGGCCTGCTGAACGTTCGCGGCAGGCATCGGGCGCTCGGGCCAGCGCTTCGCCCAGCGGTCGCGCATCCACGCCAGGTGCGCGTCATCGAGCACCATGCCGCGGCCGAACAGCGCGGCGATGGACTGCTTGGTGAGATCGTCGCTCGTGGGGCCGAGACCACCCGTGGTGATCACGCCATCGGAGCGATCGAGGGCGTCGCGCACCGCCGCCGCGATGGACTCGGCGCTGTCGCCGCACGTGGTGCGCCGCACGATCTCCACGCCGACGGCGGCCAGCTCCCGCCCCAGGTGCGCCGCATTGGTGTCGATCGTGTAGCCGAGCAGCAGCTCGTCCCCGATCGTGACGACCTCGATGCGCATCGCGCCGCGAGGCCTAGCTGCGTCCGCGGACGGGCGCGCCGGTGAAGACTCGACCGTAGGTGCGGAGGTACAGCACGAGCGAGTAGAGCGTGAGGGCGAGCGCGCCGATCATCGTCGTCACGCCGACGATGCCGTTGAAGTACGCGAAGCCGTTCCACGCGGGCGTGTCCCACCGGCGCGTCGCCGCGATCGTGGCGGCGAAGAACCAGAAGTACGCGGAGCCCACCCACACGGACTGGAAGCCGGTCTTCCACTTGGCCGGTCCGATGGCGGAGATCACGACGCCGCGCCGCGCCGCCGCCTGGCGGAAGATCGTCATGAACAGCTCGCGGCCGAGCACCACCGCCACCACCCACCACGCGAGCGGCACGTCACCGAACGGCGTGCGGAACGGGAGCACGTTCTCCAACGCCTTCATGGGCCACGGCTCGGTGGTCTGCGCCGTCGGCCGCATCAGCAGGTACATGGGCAGGATCGTCGCGACGAGCAGCAGCTTGTCGGCGAGCGGATCGAGCAGGCGACCGAGGTCGGTCTCCTCCTTCCGCGAGCGGGCCAGCCGGCCATCCACGTAGTCCGTCACCGCCGCGACGACGAACAGCACGAACGCCGTCACCCGGAGCGCCGATGACGGCGCCAGCGGCAGCCACGCGATGAGTGGCGTGACGGCGATGCGTGCGGCGGTGACGGCGTTCGGGAGGTTCACACGATGGACGAGTGGGTCAGGCGAGCGACTTGAGCACGAGCTTGCTCACGGCGCGCAGCGTCTCGAAGACGCCGTCCCCGGTCACGGCGACCGCCTCGAAATATGGCGCATGTTCCACCCACTCGCCGGTGGGAAGCTGTTCGACGAGGTTTTCCCCCGCGTGCGAGGGATCGGGCGTCACGCGCTGACGAGCTGGCTCGGTGACTTCCCAGCCCGGGTTCAACGCCGCCTGGAGCTCGCGGACCGGCGCGGCGTTCGGCAGATCGCGTTTGTTGTACTGGATCACGAACGGCATCTTCGTGAGGTCGTACCCGTACTCGGCCATGTTGTCGTACAGGTTCTGCATGGCCTCCTGGTTCGCCTCCATGCGCTCCACCTGCGAGTCGGCGACGAAGACGATCCCGTCCACCCCCTTGAGGATGAGCTTCCGGCTGGCGTTGTAGTAGACCTGGCCGGGGACGGTGTACAGGTGAAACCGCGTCTTGAAGCCGCGGATCGTGCCGAGGTCCACGGGGAGGAAATCGAAGAACAGGGTGCGCTCGGTCTCCGTGGCGAGCGAGATGAGCTTGCCGCGCGTGTCGGGCTGCACCTTGCCGTACACGTGCTCCAGGTTCGTCGTCTTGCCGCCGAGGCCCGAGCCGTAATACACGATCTTGCAGTTGATCTCGCGCGACGCGTAGTTGATCATCGACATGGCTGTCGTCTCCTCTTACTGGAACAGCTTGTCGATCTCGTCGTCCGCACCGGACAACAGCCCGGGGGCACCACCCTGTCCCTGCGCAGGGCGCGCGAAGACCTGCTCGAACAGCTTGGTCAATTCGTCCACCGTCTGCTTCATCTTGAGGCGTACCAGGCCGAGCGTCGTGCGGTTGTCGAACAGCACGACGAGGATCACGCGCCGCGCGACGTCGGCGAGATACATCGACTCCTTCTCGCCCTGGTGAAAGAGCGAGTTGAAGTCCGTCTCGCCGATCAGCTTGGCCAGCTGATCGTTCGCGCTGAAGTCCGCCGCCGTCAGCGTCGCGAAGGCGGTGGGGTCGAACTTCGGCTGCTCGCCGACGGTCGCCACGAGCTGTCCGCTGCGGTCGACGAGCAGTGCGCACCGCGCATTGCTCTCGTGCAGGAACCGCTGTAGCGACTGCGTGATCGCGCCAAAGTCGTCTTCGGTGAACGACCAGCTCGCGCTGCCCACTGCCATGAGGATGGTAACCTAGTCGAGGTGAGCTGCCATGCGCCGCAGCAGATGCTGGCCACGCCGGCGAAGCACCGGCCGCGTCTCCCAATTCACGTAGTCCCGGAGCAGACGCGCCGTGTCCAGCCCTGGCTGACCGGCCAGGAACCCAAGCGCGGCGAAGCGCCGCAGAGGCGAGCGGTTGAAGAGCTCGCGCCGGCTGCGCTCCACCTGTGTTGACCAGACGAGCAGACCCGCCGCGACGCCACCGATGAATCCGAAGGTGGCGAGGCGGGCCCGCGCCACCCCCCTCACATCGCCCTCCGGGCCGAGAGGGCCTGGGCGATGGTCACGCCGTCGGCGTATTCGAGATCCCCGCCCACGGGCAGGCCCCGGGCGATGCGGGTGATGCTGAGCGGGTAGCCCGCGAGCTGACGCTGCACGTACAAGGCGGTGGCCTCTCCTTCGAGGCTGGGGTTGGTGGCCAGGATGACCTCACGCACCCCGCCAGCGGCGATACGGTGCACGAGCTGGGGGATGGTCAGATCGTCCGGCGTGACCCCGTCCAGGGGCGACAGCCGGCCACCGAGCACGTGATACTGCCCGCGATACTCGCCGGCGCGCTCGATGGCGCCGATGTCCGCCGCCTCCTCCACGGCGCAGATCAGCGCCGGATCGCGGCGCGGATCGCGGCAGATCACGCAGAGCTCCTCCTCGGTGAGGTTGAAGCAGCGGGCACACGGACGGACCTTGTCCGACAGCGTGCGCAACGCATCCGCCAGGCGACGGCTCTGCTCCGGCGGCTGCTTCAGGAGGTGGTAGGTGAGCCGCAGCGCCGTCTTCCGCCCGATGCCCGGAAGACGCGCCAGCTCGCCCGTCAGGTCGTCGATCGCCGACACGTGCGCTCGACCGGGCGTCAGAACGGAAGCTTGAACGGAAGGTTGAGCCCGCCGGTGAGCTTGCCCATCTCCGCCTGCGCCGCCGCCTGAGCCTTCTTCTGGACCTCGGTCACGGCCACGAGCACGAGATCCTCGAGCATCTCCACGTCGGCCGGATTCACGACGCTCGGGTCGATCTTGATGGAGCGCACGGTGCCCTGGCCGTTCGCTTCCACGGTGACCATGCCGCCGCCGGCGGACGCGGTCACCGTCTGCTGCAGGAGCTCTTCCTGCACCTGCTGAAACTTGCCCTGCATCTCCTGCGCTTGCTGCAGGATCTTCATGAAATCGGCCATCGGCGTCGCGTGGGTCGGAGAGATCGAAAGCTATGCCGCGTCGCACGATTGGGGCAAGCGAGCGGCACGCGTCGAGATCAGTCGGCGA
>DASSIC010000245.1:0-4250 GCA_035692325.1 Gemmatimonadaceae bacterium
AGCTGCAGCTCGACGATGTGCTCGATCTCCTCGCGGCCGAGTGGCCGGAAGATGATGATGTCGTCGACGCGGTTGAGGAACTCGGGCTTGAAGTGCTTCTGCATCATGCTCGTGACCTGCGTCTCCACGAGCGCCCAGTCGGCGCCCGCGTGCTCCAGGATCACGTGGCTCCCGATGTTCGACGTCATGATGATCACGGTGTTGCGGAAATCCACCGTGCGCCCCTGCGAGTCGGTGAGCCGGCCGTCGTCGAGGATCTGGAGCAGCACGTTGAACACGTCCGAGTGCGCCTTCTCGATCTCGTCGAACAGGATGACCGAGTACGGGCGGCGGCGCACCGCTTCGGTGAGCTGCCCGCCTTCTTCGTAGCCGACGTAGCCCGGAGGCGCCCCGATGAGCCGCGCCACGGCGTGCTTCTCCATGTACTCGGACATGTCGATGCGCACCATCGCGTGCTCATCGTCGAACAGGAAGTCGGCCAGTGCGCGCGCCGTCTCCGTCTTGCCCACGCCCGTGGGGCCGAGGAAGATGAACGAGCCGATGGGCCGATTGGGATCCTGCAGCCCGGCGCGCGAGCGACGCACCGCATTCGCGACGGCCTGCACCGCTTCGGTCTGCCCCACGACGCGACGCGCCAGCTCCTGGTCGAGCTTCGTGAGCCGCTCCCGCTCCCCCTCGAGCATGCGCGACACCGGGATGCCGGTCCACCGCGCGACGACTTCCGCGATGTCCTCCTCGGTGACCTCCTCCTTGAGGTACCTCGGCCGGCCATCCGCGCTCGCGAGCTTCGACTCCGCCTCCTTCATCTGGCGCTCGAGGTCGGGGATCGTGCCATAGGTGATCTCCGCCGCCTTGGCGAGGTCGCCGCGGCGCGACGCCTGCTCCGCCTCCACGCGCGCGGCGTCGATCTGCTGCTTGATCTTGCCGACGTTACCGAGCGTGTCCTTCTCCTGCTGCCACTGCGCCTTCATCCCCGAGGACCGCTCCTTCAACTCCGCCAGCTCTCGCTCCAGCGCCTGCCGGCGCTCGACGGACGCCGCATCCTTCTCCTTCTGGAGCGCGGTGCGCTCGATCTCGAGCTGCATGATGCGGCGCTCCACTTCGTCGATCTCCTGCGGCATCGAGTCGATCTCGATGCGGAGCTTCGACGCGGCCTCGTCCAGCAGATCGATCGCCTTGTCGGGGAGGAAGCGATCGGCGATGTAGCGATGCGACAGCGTGGCGGCGGTGATGACCGCGCCATCGGTGATCCGGATGCCGTGGTGTGCCTCGTAGCGCTCCTTGAGCCCGCGCAGGATGGCGATCGTCGCCTCGACGCTCGGCTCGCCCACGTACACCGGCTGGAAGCGGCGCTCGAGCGCCGCATCCTTCTCCACGTGCTTGCGGTACTCGTCGAGCGTGGTGGCGCCGACGACGCGCAGTTCGCCCCGCGCCAGCATCGGCTTCAGCATCTGCCCGGCGTCCATCGAGCCCTCGGCCTTGCCCGCGCCGACCAGCGTGTGCAGCTCGTCGATGAAGGTGATGAACTGTCCTTCGCCCTCGGTGAGCTCCTTGAGCACCGCCTTGAGGCGCTCCTCGAACTCGCCGCGGAACTTCGCGCCGGCGATGAGCTGTCCCAGGTCGAGCGAGACGAGCCGCTTGTCCTTGAGGCTCTCCGGCACGTCGCCGTTCACGATGCGCTGCGCCAGCCCTTCCACGATGGCCGTCTTGCCCACGCCCGGCTCCCCGATGAGCACGGGGTTGTTCTTCGTGCGGCGCGACAGCACCTGGATGACGCGGCGAATCTCCTCGTCGCGCCCGATCACCGGATCGAGCTTGCCGTTGCGCGCGTCCTCGGTGAGATCGCGGGTGTACTTCTGCAGCGCCTGGTACTGGTTCTCCGGCGTCTGGTCGGTGACCTTGTGCGTCCCGCGCACCGCCTGCAGCGCCTGCAGCAGCGTCTTGTGCGTCGCGCCCAGCGCGTTGAGCAGCGCCCGCGTCTCGGTGCCGCGCGCATCGGCGAGGGCGAGCAGCAGGTGCTCGGTGCTGACGTACTCGTCGCCCAGCTTCTTGGCTTCCTTCTCGGCCTGATCGAGCACCGACGTGAGCTCGCGCGCCATGGTCGGCTGCGCGTCGCTCTGCTTCGGATAGCGCCCGATCTCGCGCGCGAGCGACTCGCGGAGCGCGGCGACGTTCACGCCGAGCTTCTGCAGCACCGGCAGCACGATGCTCTCGTCCTGCGAGAGGAGGACGAGGAGCAGATGGGTGTCGTAGACCTGCGGATTGCCGTTTCGTCGCGCTTCGGCCAGCGCCTCGTTGAGCGCTTCGGCGGACTTCACGGTGAGACGTTCGGGATTGATCATGGCGGGCCGTTCTGGATCGGGTGGTCGGGCGTCGCCCGTTGCAGAGCAACGCCAGTGCCGCATCCCCCCTGCCAGCGTGGCAGAGGATGGGAGAAAAAGCGGGCGGCGATCGGGGCGAAACCCCGAGCGCCGCCCCTCGCATGCCGTCCTGTCCTGACTACTTCGCCATGAACATCTTCCGCGACGTGCGCTCGCCGTCCACGACCAGCTCGTACACGTACACACCGGTGGCCGCGAGCCGGCGGGACTTGGAGACCCGACCGTCCCAGTAGCCCGTATACTCGCCGCAGCTCAGCTTGAGCTTGGCGATGGGCCGGTTGGCACCATGCAGCACCGGCGTGGCGACGAGCTGAGCCAACACATTGTAGACCCGCAGCGACACGACGCGCTGGCCACCAGGGCCGTTGCAGTCGTCGACCGTGAAGGGAATGTGCGTTTCCGGCCTGAACGGATTCGGGTAGTTCTGACCAAGCGTTGCGAGCTTGCGCGCTCGGGGTGGCGTGCGCGCCGCCTGCCCCATCGCTGACCCTGACCACATCGTGCACAGGGCCAGCACGAGCGCTCGTGCTGCCCAGCGTTGGAACATGTCTGCTCCGGCTGACGAAACAGGATCCTGGTGGAGCTCCTGTGACGGTGATGGTGCGTTGGCGACCGTGGCGCGAAGCTACGGCGACGGAAGATGCAGTTCAAGCGAGCTACTCACGAATCATACCCGCTGGTCGATCGCTAGGTGCCGGCGCGGCGGCGGCGGCCGGTGGCGTCGCGAAGAGTCACTCCGGTCCGGTCCGTGAACTCGAGAAAGGGGATGAGAAACTTTCGCGAGAAGCCCAGCAGCTCGCGCAGCTCCGCGGGCCCGTAGTCGGCATCGGGACGCATCCCCTGCCGAAGCTGCGCCAGGAGGGCGTCCACCGTGGCCGCGATGTAGTACCGGGCAGGCTCGACGGCGACGAGCGTTCCCTCGCGCGTCAGCAGGCGGGCGACGGAGGTCAACGTCGACAGCTCGATGCGCAGCGACGCCGCGAGCTCCTCGATGGACGGGGGCTCGTTCCCGGCGGTCTCGAGCGCGCCCAGCAGCGCGGAACGGATCGCATCCTGAGCGGCGCTCAATCGGGGCGCGAACTCGGGCAGCCTCACCATGCCCTGTGACACGACGACGCGTCCCTCTTCACTGAGCGCCGCGAGCAGCGCACCGCCCACCTCGTCCGTCGCGCGAAGCCGCGATCGCAGCCACTGCTGCGGCGCACCCGGCTCCAGCGGCTGCTCGACATGAAACGCCCTGAGCAGTTGCATTGCCTCCTGGGCGAGCGCATCCCGCGCGTCCGCGCCGATCAGTCGATCTCCGACGCGCCAACTTCCGGCGGCCGCGAGCCGCGCAGCGCGGGCCGCCGACACACCGAGTCGCAGGGGCAGCTCATCGAGGGTGATTCCAACCGCCCCGCTTTCGGCGACGAGCCGCGCCAGCACCACCTCCGGCGCGCGCGACTCGGAAGGCCACGGCCGGGCGCGCAGCGGCGCGAGCGGATCGATGACGATGCCCCCGCCAAGGGTGGCTGCTGGTGATGCATCGCGCAGCACGAACCGGTCGCCCGTTCGCGCGACGATCGGCTCGTCGAGCACAACGCGCGCCGATGCCGACGCACCCGGGGCGAGCGTGCCGCCCGGGACGACGAGACGCGCCGACACGTCGTTCGTACCGAGGTGCAGCCGCACGCGGGAGCGCGGACCGAGCGCGCGCGGTGCGTCGTCCAGCAGTGCGACGTCGGCGCGCAGCACGCGCACGGCGCGCCACGCGCTCCCCTGCACCAGCACTGCTCCGCGAGCCACGTCGTCCAGCTCCACGCCCGCGAGGGCGAGCGCCGCGCGGTCTCCCGCCTGCACGCGGTCCACACCGCGCCCATGCGCATGCAG
>DASSIC010000246.1:0-2003 GCA_035692325.1 Gemmatimonadaceae bacterium
GCCGCCAGGAGCCAGTAGCCGTGCACGCAGGAGTGCCAGTCGAAGCTGCCGTAGAAGATCGGATGCAGCGCGCGCGGACCGCGTACGTCGTCGGGCCCCGACAGCACGTGATCGAGCTTGTGGGGAAACTCCCGCTCGACGTGCGAGAGCGCGACTCGCGCGAAGCTGCTCGCGAGCGCGGGGGTGAGCGTCTGAGGTTGAGTCATGTCGTCGTCGGTGTGAGTCGACTGCCCGCCAAGCTAGCGACGATACACGAACGCGTACATGATGCCCGTGTTGATGACGAGCAGGATGAGCGCCGTGGGGATCTGCGCCTTGATCACCGCGTACTCGTCGGGCAGCTCGAGCAGCGCCGCTGGCACGATGTTGTAGTTCGCCGCCATCGGCGTCATCAGCGTGCCGCAGAAGCCGGACAGCATCCCGACCGCGGCCATCACGGTCACGTCGCCCCCGAAGCGCGTCATGATGAGCGGAAGCCCGATCCCCGCCGTCATCACCGGAAAGGCGGCGAAGGCGTTGCCCATGATCATCGTGAACAGTGCCATCCCCACCGTATACGTCACCACCGCGGCGAACGGACTCCCCAGCGGAAGCCACCGCTCGGCGAGCGACGCCACGACCTTGCCCACACCCGCGGTGGCGAAGAGAGCGCCGAGCGCGGCGAGCATCTGCGGGAGCACCGCCGCCCAACCGACCGAGTCCCAGAGCCGACGTGCTTCGTGCAGCGGCGCCGACGCCGGCGGACGAAGCATCGCCATTCCCACGGCGAGCCCCACGAGCGCGCCGATGGCGAGCGAGATCTGCGTCACCTGCTTCGGGTCGACGATCGGCACCCCGCCGACGTGTGCGGTCTTCAGCACGACGCTCCCCAGCAGCGTCACCGCCGGAATGGTGAGCGCCGGGATGAAGAGCCGGTTGCCCCAGCGCGCCGAGCTGGCCTCGCGCTGCGCCGGCGTCTGCGATTCGCGAGTCGTCTGGCCGAGCTTCCCGATGCTCGCCACGAGCACCATGGCGATCACGATGACGCCGCTCACCACGTGCGGCAGCCGCGAGCCGACGAGAAAGGTGACCGCGTACAGTCCCCAGAACGCGGCGTTGTTCCACCGCTTCGGGTTCGACGGATCCCGCGCGTTCACGTATGCGACGCCGCCTGCGAGCAGGCCCATCAGCCAGTACACGTGCTCGAGCGTGATCACGCCGCGTCCTCGCTCGGCCCCTTCGTCACGCCCTCGCTTGCCGACGTGAGCTCGCGCCGCAGCGACCGGTCGAGCAACAGCAGGCGCGTGTTGTGAATCGTCCATGCCGCCACCGCCGTCGGGATCGCCCACAGCGCCAGACGCGTCGGCTCCACCACGATGCCGTTCTGCTCGAGGAATCCCTTGATGAGCAGAATCGAGCCGATGGCGATGAAGATGTCCTCGCCGAAGAAGACCGCGACGTTGTCGACCGCCGACGAATGCGCGCGGATTCGGAAGCGCGTCCGCATCGGCAGTGGGCCGAACCGGTTCTCCGCCGCCCCTTCGGCCATCGGCGCCACGAGTGGTCGCACCATCTGCGCATGGCCACCGAGCGAGATGAGGCCGAGCGCCGCCGTCACCTGTCGCAGGGCGAAGTAGATCATCAGCACGCGACCCGTCGTCGCGGCCGGGATGGCGGCGATCACCGTGCGCGCGCGCTCCTTCAGTCCGGCGCGCTCCAGCAGCCCGATCACCGGCAGCACGAGCCATACGATGGCGACGTACCGGCTCTCCGTGAACGCCTTCCCGAATGCGGCCACGACCTCGACGACGCCCAGCCCGCTCGCGAGCCCCGTCGCCAGGCCCGCCACCGTGACGACGAGCAGCGGATTGAGCCGCGCGGCAAATCCGGCGACGACGATGAGGATGCCGATCAGCGTGAGCACGGACGGCGCCTCAGCCCTTCCGCAACCGCAGACTGAACGTCGATCCCGTCCCCACCTTGCTCCGCGCGACCAGCGTCCCGCCCATCCCCTCCGCCAGATC
>DASSIC010000247.1:0-3195 GCA_035692325.1 Gemmatimonadaceae bacterium
TGGCATCTCCGGCGGCTGGACCGGAAAGAGCCGGCGCTGCACGTGCGCGTTTGCCCGTTCGCCGGCGACGCGCTTCTCCATCTCGGCAAGATAGGTCTCGTCGCCCACGCTGCCGCCGCGCGCCGACGCCGACGCCGCGAGCTGCGCGCTGGCGTGATAGAGTCCCGCCTCGGTCACGCTGAGGAAGCTGTACGTCGGCACGAGCACGTCGAACAGCGGCAGCGCGGCGAGCTGGCGCTGCGCGGCGCCGATCTCGTCGAGCGTGGGACGGAAGTGCACGAGCATCACGTCGGACTTGTTGCCGATCAGCGGCATCACCGCGGACCATCCACCGTTTGCCGGTGCAGCGAGCGACGACAGCGTCCGCTCCGCCTGCGACTTCTGCGTGGACAGCATGTCGTCGGGGATGGCCCGCAGCGCGGGACGGTTCCAGGCGAACACCTGATGCAGCGCGTACCACCCTTCGGTGGTCTCGGGAGGATGCGCGCGTGGACGTTCGGCGCGCGGAGTGGTCGGGTCGGTCATCGTGCGGAGAGAGATGGGGCGTAGGTGCGGCCGCGCCACCGGGTGGGAGTGCGCAGCGTGCTGAGTAGAATGCGAAGGGCCGCAAGAGGATCGGAGAGCGGCGACAACCAGAATGAAACCCCCGTGCGTGCGTACGAGGGCGCGAGCGCGCGCTGAAGCAGCACGCGGACGCCGAGCGTCACACTCGAGAGCAGCGCGACGAGCCGAGCGCCGTCGTCGAGCGGGTGACCCGAGGCCGCGAGCAGCGCGAAGGTGACCAGCGCCGGCAGCGGCACCCCCTGCACGAGCAGCAGGAACAGGACGTCGGCCCACTGCCGCCACCTGGTGGACGCGTCCTTCAGGTCGAGCGAGCGCCCCCATTCGCGCCAGACTTCACGCGCCGACGTGTACGAGCGGACGTCGTAGAGCCGCGAGCCGTCGAGGAAGCCGACGCGTTTTCCCGCGCGCGCGAGATGCCGCGCGAGAGTGACGTCGTCGCAGAAGGAGGCGCGCGCCGAACGATAGCCGCCCGCAGCAAGCAGCACGTCGCGACGCGCGAGGAAGCACTGCCCGTTCGCCATCACGCGCTCGGGATCGGCGTCGGCACCCGCGGCGCCGAACCGATAGACGAGCGTGACGAGCAGCGAGGGCTGGAGCCAGCGCTCGCCGGCGGACTCGATCCGGAAGCGCGGCGCGAAGGAGACGGCGTCGTAGCCGTTGGTGAGCGCAGCGTTCACCGCACCGGCGGCGAGACCCGGATGGGGCGCGGTGTCGGCGTCGATGCCGAGCACCCAGTCGCCCGTCGCGTGGGCGAGGCCGTGCTCGAGCGCCCACACCTTCCCCACCCATCCCGCGGGAAGTGGCTCGTCGCGCAGCAGCCGAACACGCCGATCGCGAAGGGCGGCGGCGCGCACGAGATCGGCCGTGCCGTCGGCGCTTCCGCTGTCGACGACGAGGATCTCGCGCACGAGCGCGCCCTGTGCGAGCAGTCCGTCGAGGCACGGCTGGATGCGGTGCGCCTCGTTCAGCGTCGCCACGACGATGCTCACCGTCGTCTCAGCCGGTACGACACCACCGGGCGTAACCGGAGGCCGGCGTCGGCGGCCGGGAAGGAGGCGATGCAGCAGCACTGCGAGCGCGGCGCCCTGCGCCAGCGCGAGGATCAGGAGCACGCCTAAAGGTAGGCGTGCGTGACGGCGGACGGAGGCGCTAGTTGCGCAGATCGCCCAGGGTGGAGATGTCGATCGCGAGCGAGGTACGCGCCGGCTTGGCCTGGCGGCAGTAGCGCTCGAGGCACTCCTCGTCGCAGCGGAGCCAGTCCGCCGGGATGGGCGTGAGCCGCCGCTTCTCCACCGGTGCCTCGAAGCAGAGCCACCCGCCGTCGAGGCCGGCGCTCAGGAGGGGCCGCCGGCCCGACGTGACGCGGCGTTCCTGTCTGCGGCGCCGCTCGGCAATGACCGCATCCGTCGGCACGCCGCGCTCCGCTCGTCGGCGCTCGGCCGCGCGCCGCTCGGCGAGCTGCGGGACGACGTCCCACGTCTGCCACTCGACGCCCTTCGAATCCCTGAAGACACGATAGCCCATGTCTGTACTCCTCTCCTCGGCCCGCGCCGCTCACGCGTGTGGTCGCGCCCGCTACGTCCGGCCTGCTGCACGTTCATAAAGCAGGGATGGTGCCAATATGTGATAAAAGCTGTCGGGTAAATGACGAAATCTTGGGCGGCACGGGCGGTGCATGGGCGCTCCCAACCATCCCTCTCCCCCTACAGGAGCCACTGTTTGCGTTCCATCGGCACCGCCGCCGTTCTGCTGGCGCTCGCGACTCAGGTGGCGGGCGCGCAAGTCACGGACACCACCGGCCGAGACAAGACCTTTCTCACGCGCCGCGACCTGCTCACGTCGGGGATCGCACTCGGCGCAACGGCGCTGCTTTCCCGCTACGACGACGACATCGCCCTCGCCTCGCGGCAGTCGCGCTTCCAGAGCCCGAGCATGACGAAGTTCGCGCTCAACGTGAGCAAGGTGAACGAGACCACGCTCACGCTCGGTGGCATTCTCGTCTACGGCATCGGCCGGCTCACGAAGCAGGAGACAGTGACCGACATCGCGCTGCACGCGACCGAGTCGGTGGTGCTCGCGAGCGTCGCGAGCCAGATCATTCGCGGCCCGCTCGGCCGGTCGCGCCCTTATGTCACGAACGACACGAACCAGTACGACTTTTCCTTCTTCGCCGGCTTCAGGCGCGGCGAGGACGGATTCCGCCATCGCTCGTTCCCGTCGATCCACACGTCGTCGGGGATGGCTGTCGCCACCGTGCTGACGATGGAGCTCCATCGCCGCCATGCGGGCGCGACGCCGTTCGTGGCGCCGGTGCTGTTCGCGGCCGGGATGCTCCCCGGTCTCGTGCGCATCCAGCTCGACCAGCACTGGGCGAGCGACGTGTTCGCCGGTGCGTTCATGGGGGTGTTCGCCGGATACAAGGTGGTGTCGTACAGCCACGCACATCCGGACAACCGCTTCGACCGCACCCTCCTCAAGTTCTCCGTCGTGCCGACGGCCAACGGTCCGGCGCTGACGTTCTCCCCCTTCTGAGAGAACGAGGAAGACGGCGACGCGCGACGTTTCCATCGCCGCGGTCGAACGGCTTGAACAAACCACGGAGCACAGACACGGAGCAATACACAGGGGAGG
>DASSIC010000248.1:0-6356 GCA_035692325.1 Gemmatimonadaceae bacterium
TGAGATACGCCGCCGCCCTGCTCGCCGTCGTGCTGCCCGCGCAGCCTGCGTCGCGTCCCTCGCCCACCGAGGCCATCATCGGGCGGTGGGACATCACGATCGCCGGTCCCGATCGCCCGCTGCCGTCGTGGCTCGAGGTGCGGCCATCGGGGAACGGCTACCTCGTCGGCCAGTTCGTCGGCGTGGTCGGGAGCGCCCGCCCAATCGCGCGGGTGGACTTCGCCGACGGCGTGCTGCGCTTCGCCATCCCGCCGCAGTGGGAGCAGGGCAAAGCCGACTTGCAGGTCGAGGGACGCGTGCAGGGTGAGGGACTCGCGGGCACGATGACCTTCCCGGACGGGACGCGTCGCGACTGGACGGCGAAGCGCGCGCCGTCGCTGCGACGGGACGGGACGCCGAAGTGGGGTGCACCGATCCGGCTCTTCAACGGTACCGATCTCACCGGCTGGCACGCCATGGGCACCAACCAGTGGCGCGCCGTGAGCGGCGTGCTCCAGAGCCCGAAGTCCGGCGCCAACATCGTCACCGATCGCACCTTCACCGACTACAAGCTCCACCTCGAGTTCCGCTATCCGAAGGGCAGCAACAGCGGCGTGTACCAGCGCGGCCGCTACGAGGTGCAGATCGAGGACAGCCTCACCACCGAGCCGCAGAACGACCTGCTCGGTGGCATCTACGGCTTCATCGCGCCGAGCGAGGTGGCGGCGAAGAAGCCCGGTGAGTGGCAGACGTACGACATCACGCTCGTCGGGCGGATGATCACCGTCGTCGCCAACGGGAAGATGGTCGTCTGCAACCGCGAGATCCCCGGCATCACCGGCGGCGCGCTGGACAGCAACGAGGGCGAGCCCGGTCCGTTGCTGCTCCAGGGGGATCACGGGCCGATCGAGTACCGCAACATCACCATCCGACTGGCCCGGTGATCACACGTCGCAGATCTCGAACGCCTGACGCATCGACGTGAGCGGGTCGCGAACCGGCACGAACTCCTGGGCGACGTAGCCGGTGAAACCGAGATCGGCGATCGCCTGCATCACACGCCGGTAGTTCAGCTCCTGGGTGTCGTCGATCTCGTGGCGGCCTGGCACGCCACCCGTATGGAAGTGCGCGATGTGCTGGATGTTCGCGCGGATCGTCGCGACGACGTCGCCTTCCATGATCTGCATGTGGTAGATGTCGTACAGGAGCTTCACCCGCGGCGAGCCGACGCCCTTCACCACCTCGGCGCCGAACGCCGTGTGGTCCGCCTGGTAGTCGTGGTGGTCGACCTTGCTGTTGAGGAGCTCGAGACAGAGCGTGACGCCGTGTCGCTCCGCGGTTGGTGCAAGCCGCTTGAAGCCGGTGATGCAGTTGGCGATCCCCTCGGCATCCGACAGCCCGCCGCGGTTGCCGCTGAAGCAGACGATGTTGGGCACCCCCGCCGCGGCGGCCAGGGGAATCATGCGCTCGCCGTCGGCCACGAGCTTGTCGTGCTGGTTCGGCCGGTTGAAGCCCACGGGAATCGTGCCGAAGCCATTGGCCATCGCGCACACGAGCCCGTGGCGTGCCGGCACTCGCCAATCCGCTTCGTCGAGCAGCTCGATCGACCGGTAGCCGATCGCCTTCGCGGCCTCGCAGAGCTCGTCGAGGGGGATCTTGCCGTAGCACCAGCGGGAGACGGACAGCTTGAGACGCCCGGCCGCTCGAACGCTCGGGCGATGCGTATGAGCCAGCAGATCGGCGGGTGCGAGCGCACCGGTCGCAGCGGCCGCGCCGAGGGCACGAAGGATGTCACGCCGTTTCATGTGTGCTCCGCCTGGGAGGTCCTGCGGAGTCTACAGCCGGCGCGCCCGCTCACAAGAGTGCGCGAAGGGCGCGTCAGGCCTGCACGTCCTCGGGAGTTGGACCGGGTCCGGCGCGCACCAGGCGCGCGATCAGCACGAGCAGCACCGCGACGGCCGCCGCGAGCGTTGCCCAGAAAGCACGCTGCGGCACGGGCGACGCGTTAACCGCATTTCCGTGTTCGGGCGCCGCGAGGACCTCGCTTGCCGCGGCATCGAGCAGGCGGGGCGCGAGGAGGGCGATGTCGTAGCGCGGCGCGGCGAGATCGTCGCGACCGTAGACCAGGTGCAGTGACGTCCCGGCTTGACGGAAGAAGCGCAGCCGATAGGTCGGTAACAGGATCGTGGCGCGTGTCAGCGGCAGCTTCTGGTTGTCGCCGTCGTTCACCAAAACGAACAGGGAGTCGCTGGCGAGACGCTGCGCCTCGAGCCCGATCTCGACCGGCGGCGCGGCGATGTCGGGATCATCGTGCGTCCACGGCATGTCGACGACCCGATCGGTGCTGAGCTGTCGCGTGTCACGCGGCAGCTCGCGCGTCACCACGGCGATGTCGCGTTCGAACACGCGCGCCGACGTCTCGAGCCGCAGCGTCGCATCGGGAAGCCCGGTGAGCGGCAACGCGAGCCGATACCATGTACGGGCATTGGCGCCGGCCAGGAGCTGACCATTCACGTCGAAGCGCGGCTTCACCGCCTGGGGCGTCGTCAGCGCGAGCTCCGTGGGCTCGCCGAGCGCCTCGAGTAGATACGGCACCTGCCGCCCGCTCTCGTCCACGATGCGGACGTCCGTGATATGGCTGTGCGCGAGTGCGGCCGCATCGAGCCGGACCGCAGTCAGGCCGGTACCATCGGGAATGGCGCGGGCGAACCGGAACCCCTTCGTGTCGAGCGGAGCTCCCGGATCGGCGTACAGGGTTGCCGGCGCCTCGGGCTGGGCCGCGACTGCATTGATTGCCGTGGCAGGTCCCCAGGCTGCCAACGTGGTGGCGATCCGCTGGACAGTGTCGCGCAGCACCTCCAGGTCGTACTGCGGCGACGCGACGGGTGCGCGGCGATCGCTCCCATATGTCGCGCGAATCGGGCGACCGCTGTCGCTCACGAAGAAGATGTAGGGCAGCGGTGCGTACACGGCGCGCACGGCGCGAATGTCGAGCGGCGGATTGTCACCGTCATCGATCACGAGGTCCAGCTCACCGCCGGTCGGCAGGTCGATCGGCACGCGCAGGTTGCTGGCGACCGCATCACCCCTCGTCGTCCGGCGCAGCACGGTGCTTCCGAGCGCCTCAGGCTCGACGTGGCCCGCGCGCAGCCTCGGCTCGGTCACGACGGCGCCGCGCAGGATCTGGTCGCCGCTGGCCTCGAGCTCGAGCGCGACGATCGGAAGTCGCGTCGCCGGCAGCTGCACGTGGTAGCGGCTCGTGCGCTTCGCGCTTGGCCGTCGTTCGAATGCCAGCAGGGAGCGAAGGGTGTCCGGCTCCGCCAACCGTGGTGTCGCGATACGTGCCATGGCCAGGCGCGGAACCGGGAGCGGAGCGCCGGCGTGATCGTCGGCGGTGAGTCGCAGGTACCGTACGGTGGCCGGCGGAAAAGCTAGTACGGACTGGCGCATGGCGGCCGACCGCCCGTCGGCGTCCACCGGCAGGTTGAAGATCGTTCCTTCGGCGACGAGCACGATCCATCGCACACGATCGCCGCTGCCCTCGAGCCGGACGCGCTTCAGAAGTCCCAGTGGAATACCGTCCATGTTGAAACGATCGACGGTAGTCACCTTGCCCAGGTCGATCTCGAAGCCGCTCGTGTCCTTGCGCGGCGACACGGGAACCACTCTCGCGCCCTGCCACAAGTCCGGCGGAGTGGAGGCGGGCCAGACGAACAGGTACGGCACCTCCCGTCCCGCCGGGTCATCGAAGAGCCGGAGCTCGCCGAGCCCCGCACGTGTGATCGGAGCTCTGGTGACGTGCGATGGCTCGAAGGGCGATGCGCCGACGAGCAGGGTGGAATCGACGCCGAGACGATTCGGACCCGCGGCGCCCGGGGCCACCACGCGCTCGAAGCGTGGCGATGCCGAGACGCCCTGCGCGCCGAGCTCTGGCGCTGCCATGACGATGAGCGCCGCGCCGACGAGCCAGTGACGCGCGCTCACGCTTCGCTCAACCGCGGCTCGTCGCGCGCGAGCACGAACTTCTGGAGCACGATCGCCACCAGCGAAAGACAGAGGGCGAGGCCGACGAACGAGCTGACGCGATAGAGACCGCCCAGTCGCCCCAGGTCGTGCAGGAAGCACTTGGCCACGGTGACCGCGAGCAGACCGATCGACGCCATGCGGCACGGCCGGTTCCTGAGCCTGATGCCCGCGGCGAGCAGCCCGAGCGAGAAGATCGCCCAACCGATGGTGTACGTCAGGTCCTGCGCGAGATTCGCGTTGAAGTTGAAGGTGATCGTCGGCCCAGATGCGTAGTAGTCGGCGATCTCGATGTTCACGAGGAGAAAGAGAAGCACCGTGCCTGCCGTCGCCAGCGCTCCCGCCAGCTTGCGTAGCTCCGCCCGCTCGGAGATGAGCTTCGCCGCCAAATACATCGCGGCCGCGCACACGAGATACGTGTAGAGATACCCGTTGAGGATCGGCATCGCGCCGCGCGGATGATACGCGAGCACCGCCGGGTTGAGCGTCAGTCGCACGAACGCCGTGCCCAGCAGCGCCATCGCCGCCGCGAACATCCCCGGATGTGGGATCCGGCGGTACAGCCACACGAGTGCCGCCCCTTCGAGCGCCCAGCCGATGGTGATCCAGTTCTTCTCGAGCTGGAGCGGGATGGCGACGGTCACGCACGCGAGCGCCGCCGCAGCGACCAGGGCGAGCCGGCCGCTGGCAAGCGCCGACGTCTCTCCCGCCTTCGTGGCCGCACGTTCGAGCTTCACGAGCTGTGCAAGCACCGGCAGCAGCAGCAGCGCCTGCACGACCGGCAGTGCGCCGATGAACGCGGCGTAGCCGCCGAGCGTCAGGCTGTGTCGGGCGAGGAAGAAGAAGGCGACGTTCGCCAGCACCGTGGCCACATACGGCGCGACCGCCCGGCCGGAACGCCTGCCAAGTGCGAGCGGGTAGAGAGTGAACAGCAGGTACACGGGAAGCGTCAGCGCCAGCTGGCGCATCCAGTCCGCGGCTGCGGGGTGACTCTGCTGCCAGAGCGCACCGAGCGCAGCAGCCGGCGCGACCGCAATCGCCGCGAGCACGCCGTGCTCCTTTGCGTCGATCCACGACAGGCCCAGCACGGCGGCGACGAACGTCAGCTGCGCGCCCACGAGCAGTGGCAGCGTGGGAGTGCCCGTCTGCATCGAGGCGCTGATCACCACGCCCATCGAAAGGAGTGCAGACAGGCCCGCGGCGAGCTCGAAGCCGGCCTTCCGCGCGCCAACTCGGCGCGACAGGGGCAGGGTGGCGAACGTGAGCAGCGTGGCCGCGCCGGCCGACAGCACGGCCACGGTTGGCCACGGTGACGAGCCGGCCGCGGTCGTCCAGAGCATGAGGATCACTGCTGTCGCCGCGCTGGCCGCGACGTGCACCAGCGCGTTGCGCATGTACAGCGCCGCCACGACGACCGCGAGATCGAGCACCGCGAGAGCGCCGAGCACGGGCCAGGGCGGGAGCGAGAGCTCGGGCCGCATGATGACGAAGGCCACGAAGACGTGCCCGATCAGGCCGAGGAAGACGTTCGCGTCGAAGCCGGCGTTTCCACCGGACCGCCGGCCGGCCCAGACACTTCCGGCCATGGTGAGCAGCGCGAAGCCCGACATCACGGCCAGCGCGGGGACGATGGCCGCGGAGCCTGCGGTGCGCCACCAGAGGGCGAGCACGATCCACGACACCACTGCGCCGGCGATGGAGAGCGGCGGCAGGCCGTCGGACGACGACTCGAGGTAGAGGCCGAGATTCAGCACGGCGACGAGCAGCGCCATCCCCCACAGCGCCGATGCCGCAGCCGGCCCGGTGGCGAGGAAACCGAGCAGCGCGAGGCTGGCGAGCGTGAGCACGCCGGCCGCACCGGCCGGCTGGAACGCCCGCTTCCAGCGGCGGGCCGCCATGGGCGCACCGACGTACAACAACCCGAACGCGGCGTAGAGCGCGAGCCCTGAATACAGGTGCGACGCATCGAGGTACTTCGACGACCACACCGCCTCGGCGGCCAGGGCGAAGAACGCCGCGACGTAGTGCACCGGGCCGAGCCGCGCGGCGATGGCGAATGCCGCGCAGGCCGCGACGAGCACGAAGAGCACGCCGAAGGTCAATGCGGGCGCCGCCGCCGCGGGTTCGATCACGAGCAGCAGCGGGAAGGCGAACAGCAACGCCGGCGCCACGAACACGGACATCGCGCCAGCGCCTTCGAGCGCGACGTCACGCCAGGTCGACGCGATCACCGGCGCGAGGAGATTGAACAGCACGAACACCGAGACGAGGGCGAGCACCCAGGGCCACGCGGCGACCGAGTACGACGTCTCGAACCAGATGGCGAAGGTCGCGAGCGTCGTGACCGCTCCGAG
>DASSIC010000249.1:0-3940 GCA_035692325.1 Gemmatimonadaceae bacterium
GCGTTCGTGCGCACCACGGCCACGCCCGGCTCCTACCTCATCGGCGGCACGATGTACGCCGTCGGCCGCCTTGCGGACAATCGGAAGCTCGCGTCGCTCGGCCTGCACGGCACGGAGGCCCTTCTCATCGGCGAGGTGACGGCGTCGGTGCTCAAGGGAGTCGTCGGGCGACAGCGCCCGTACGTCGCTCCCCGCAACGCGAGCAGCTACCCGCTCTTTCGCGGCGTGAACGGTGGGAACGACTACCGATCGTTTCCCTCCGGCCATTCGGTGGCCGCATTCGCCGCGGCGGCAGCCGTCACCGCGGAGACCTCGCGCAACGATCCCAGCTCTACCTGGTACGTTGCGCCGGTGATGTACGGCGGCGCCGCGCTCGTCGCCGTTTCACGCATGTACAACAACCAGCACTGGGCGAGCGACGTGCTCGTCGGCGCGGGGATCGGCACCTTCGCGGGGCTCAAGGTCGTGCGCTACCACGACTCGCATCCGGGCAACCGGTTCGATCGCTTCTTCCTGTCGGCGTCGCTGGTGCCGGAGGGCCGGGACGGCCACGTGCTGCGCTGGTCGGTGCTGCCGATCGCGCTCCCCGGTCCGCGCTGAGCGCGCGGCGCACGAATGGCCAGTCGCGTCAAGAGCGGGATCTTCATCATCGCGCCCATCACCGGCCCGGTCGGCGAGCGCATCGCCGAGATCCAGGCGACGTACGATCCGCGCCTGGCGCGACTCGGCCCCCCGCACGTGACGCTCGCCGGCTCGTCGGGGATGGGCCCGATCGCCGCCGAGCTCTCGATCGAGGAGCTGCGCGCGCAGCTCGCGCCGATCGCCGCGAGCACCCCGCCCATCACGCTGCGGTTCGGGCGGCCGACGAAGTTCATGCAGACGGAGATCGTCGTGCTCCCGCTCGATCCGCACGGTCCGCTGCGCACCCTGCACGAGCGCATCAAGACGAGCGGCCTCCGCGCCTCACCGCCGCGCTTCTTCTACACGCCGCACGTGACACTCAGTCTCTACAAGGAGCAGCCGAGGGAAGCACTGCGCGAGCTGCTGAAGCTCCGGTTCGACGAGCCGATCGTGATCGACGCCATTCAGGCGCACCTGACGAAGGACACGGGGGAGTCTCGGGAGCTACTGACACTCGACCTCACGGGCTGATTGTCGTGCCACTGAAGTACGAGGTACCTGGTATTTGGTACTAGGTGCTCACGGGCTGAGTTCTTCACTGACGTACTACGTACCAGGTACCTGGTACATGGACCGACGTACCGGCCACGCTAATGCGGGGTCGAGTAGCACCGACTGCGTGCCGTTTCATTGTTCACAGTGCCAGTGGGCGCGGCATCAGGGCGGGAGCTTGTCCATCAGGGAGAGCAGCATGCGCTGGATCGACTGGATCTTGCCGATCAGCTCCTCACGCGTACGGACGGGGAAGTAGCGGAGATCGCCGGCGATCACGAGGTGATTCTCCGTCTCCATTGCCGAGCTGTAGGCCATCTGGAGGAATCGGATGGTCTCCTTCCGGGAGCTCTTGCCGCAGCCCTCGGAGATGTTGGCCGGAATGGACAACGCCGCCCGCCGAAGCTGGCTGGCGAGCACCCCATGATCGCCACGCGGGAAGCGACGCAGGAGCGGATCGAGCTGCACCGTCAACTCGCGCGCTCGCTGCCACACCTGGAGACGCCGGAAGTCGTGCATGCGGGACGATGCGCAGTTGCCGCCGCATCGCCGTCACCGCCCTCCTGACGTCATGACCATTTCGCCGCACCGGGGTCGTGCCTCGTACTTCGTACCGAGTACTTCGTACCTGGTACTTGGTACCTCGTACTTCAGTGTGCGGTTCTTCCGATCTCCACACGCATTGGAGCGGTCAGCCCACAGGTCCTGGTACCTCGTACCGAGCACCAGGTACTTCAGTGCGCCGTTTCGACGGCCATCCCCACCCGCACGACCTCCTTCCTTCTCCCAAGCTCTCCCGCCCTCGCGAGTGCCATCCTGAAAAGCACCGGCCCCATCGTCTGATTCACCGCCAGAGTCGCGAGAAACAGCGTCCGAATCGGCGCCCCGCGTGCCGGATACACCTCGACGATCACCGTCGCCAGCCCGATCGCCACGCCGGCCTGCGAGATCAGTCCCATCCACACCAGTCTGTCGGCGGGCGGTTCCACCTTCGCCTTGCGCGCGCCGAGCCGGCTCCCCGCCCAGATCGCCGCCGTGCGCACCAGCACCAACGGGATCACGAGTGGCCACACCTCGGCGACTTCGCCGAGCGCCATCGCCGCACCGGCGAGCGCGAAGAACACCACGAACACCGGAGCCCCCGACCGCTCCATCGCGTGGCGCAGCGCATCACCGTCGGCGCGACGCGAAATGTTCTCCGTCACGAACCCCGCCGTCAGCAGCGTGAGCAGCGTCTCCACGTGCGCCAGCCGCGCGATCTCCGAGCCGAAGAACGCGATGAGCACGGCGAACAGCACGAGCTCACGCTTCACGAAGCGCAGGTACAGCGCGACCGCGCCGCCGAGCGCCACGCCCACCACCACCGCGCCCCCGAGCTCCCACACCACTCGGCCCAGCGAGACCGCGGCGACGTCGACGCCGGTGGGGGGCACGAGCACACGCGTCAGCGCGAGCACCCCGCTGAACAGCACGATCACCACGACGTCCGACACCAGCACCACGCCGAGCGTCGTGCGCGCCACCGGTCCCTTCGCCCCCGTCTCCGTGAGCAGCGCCATCGTCACCGCCGGCGAATGCACGATGGCGATGGATGCGAACAGGAGCGAGAAGCCGATCATCGTCGGCGTCGGTGTGCCGGCGAGGAAGGGAATGTGGTCGCGCAGCAGCATCAGCGTCGCCGAAAGGGCGACGAAGCCCACCGACAGCTCGGTGACGAGGATCCACGAGATCGCGCGCGCCCGCGAGCGCAGCTCGTCCCAGCGCAGCTCCGCGCCGGCGAGATAGGCGATCAGCGCGATGGCGAGCGAGCTCACCGGCGCGAGCTGCTGCGTCGCCTCCTCGGTCACGGTGCCGAGCATCGACGGCCCGAACAGCACGCCGGCCAGCAGGTAGCCAATCACACGCGGCAGCCCGACCGACGTTGCCAGCTCGCCGCTCGTGTACGCGGCGAGGATGAGGAAGCCGAACGTCAGCAGCGTCTGGGCGTCCGTGTGCCCGCCGCCGAGCGGCAGCAGGAGCTGCACGCCGCCGAGCAGCACCGCGAGGATGATCAGTCGTCGCATGCGCTCAGGAGTCGGTGGGAGCAGCCGCGACGATCGGCGGCGCCGCCGCGCGCCGCCGTGCCACGAGCGGCGCGATCACCGACTGAACGAGTCGCGCCGAGAGCAGATCGGTGAGCAGCACCGACGCGACCGCCGCCGTGAAGACGAAGTATGGCAGCGTGCCGCCGTCCTGATAGACGTAGTTGAGCGCGATGGCGAGCGCGAGCCCGCCTTGCCCCACGAGCCCGCGTCCCCAGTCCGCGCCGAGCACGGGGAGCATGCCGTTGGCGCGCGTCACGAGCCGCGTGCCACCGAGCTTCGCGACCGCGCGTGCGGCGAGAAAGAGCAGGACGGGGATCACCCAGTCGCGTTGGCTCGGCTGCCACGCGGCGCCGGCGAAGACGAGCAGCACGAAATAGAGGGGCCGCTCCACGCGCGCGATCGCGGCGGCGATCTCGTCACGATTTCCCGACGTGTTCACGAGGATGGCGCCGAACACGAGTGCGGCCAGCAGCGGCGACAGCCCGACGTACGATGCCGCGCCGCTGACGAGAATCACGCCCCCGGCGAGCGAGACGAAGATGCGGTCGCTGTCGTGCTCGTCGCCGACGAAGAGGTGGAACAGCACTCCGCACGCGACGCCGATACCGAGCGTGATCGCCATCCATTCGGTGGCGGTGATCGGCCGCCCGTTCACGAGCACGGGGCGATGCCAGATGCTCGCC
>DASSIC010000250.1:0-4868 GCA_035692325.1 Gemmatimonadaceae bacterium
GCCGGCTTCGTCGAGCAGGGCGGCCGCCCAGAGCGCCGTGAAGGAGCTCTGCTCGTCCGGGCGCAGCACGATCGCGTTGCCCGCCATGAGCGCCGCGAGCACGTCGGTGATGCTGAGGATGAGCGGGAAGTTCCACGGCGCGATCACCCCGACGACGCCGACGGGATGCCGGTACTCGCGCGTGGTGGTGAGGCCGGGCATCGCGCCGGCATGTCGCCGTGGGCGCAGATAGCGCGGTCCATGAATGCCGTAGTGCCGCGCCACGAGCGCGGTGTCGAGGATCTCCTCGAGCGCATGGCTGCGCGCCTTTCCCGATTCGAGCTGGATGAGGTCCATCGCCTGCTCGCCGCGATCGAGCAGGAGATCGTGGAAGCGGAGCAGCACCGCGGCGCGTTCGCCGGCCGGGCGCGCCGCCCACGCCCCCTGCGCTCCGCGGGCGCGTCGGAGCGCCTCCTCCACATCTGCCGGCGTGCCCGCCGGCAAGGTGCCGAGGACGTCACCGGTGAAGGGCACGAGCACCTGGAAGGTCTCGCGCGCCGGATCAGCGACCGTGACGCGGGCCCTGAGCCACGCGAGGTGACCGGGCGCCACCGCAGGCGTCATGGGAATGGACGGGGGGCGGGCGATGGACATGCCCGTAGTTGGCGCCGGACGCGCCGGAAGGCAAGGTCCCGTCCTCACACCCACGGGAGCCCGTGCTCGTTCCAAAGCTGGTCTCGACGTTGCGCGGATACGATCGCGCGCAATTCACGAGCGACGCCATCGCCGGCGTCGTCGTCGGCGTCGTCGCCCTTCCCCTCGCCATCGCCTTCGCCATCGCGAGCGGGGTCACTCCGGACCGGGGCCTGTGGACGGCCATCGTCGCCGGGTTCATCATCTCCGCCTTCGGCGGCTCGCGGGTGCAGATCGGCGGGCCGACGGGCGCCTTCGTCGTGATCGTCTACGGCATCGTGCAGCAGTACGGGCTGGACGGGCTCACGGTGGCCACACTGATGGCGGGGGTGATCCTCATCGGGATGGGGGCCGCGGGGTTCGGCGACGCCATCAAGTTCATCCCGCATCCGCTCGTGATCGGATTCACCAGCGGGATTGCGGTCATCATCTTCTCCAGCGAGGTGAAGGACTTCTTCGGGCTGCGCATGGGCGCGGTACCGGTGCCCTTCCTGGCGAAGTGGGGCGCCTTCTTCGCGGCGGCGCCCACGTTCACTCCCAACGCGCTGCTCGTCGCGCTGCTGGCGCTGGCGATCATCATCTTCTGGCCGCGCATCAGCCACCGCATTCCCGGCCCGTTCGTGGCCCTCATCGCCACGACGCTGCTCGTGCGCGTGCTGGACCTGCCCGTGGAGACGATCGGCTCACGGTTCGGCGCCATCGCCGCGTCGGTGCCGCACCCCACGGTACCGCACCTCTCCTTCGCCCAGATCACCGCGCTCGTGGGGCCGGCGTTCACGATCGCCCTGCTCGCGGCGATCGAGTCCCTGCTCTCCGCGGTGGTGGCCGACGGCATGATCGGCGGACAGCACCGCTCCAACATGGAGCTGATCGCCCAGGGCGCCGCCAACCTCGTGTCGTCATTGTTCGGCGGTATGCCGGCCACGGGAGCCATCGCGCGGACGGCGACGAACGTGAAGAACGGCGGCCGCACCCCGGTTGCCGGGATGATGCACGCCGTCACGCTCCTGCTCATCACGATCTTCTTCGGACGGTGGGCATCGCTCATCCCGATGGCCACGCTGGCGGCGATCCTGTTCGTCGTCGCCTACCACATGAGCGAGTGGCGCGAGTTCGTCGGCGAGCTGCGATCGCCCAAGAGCGACGTGGCGGTCATGCTGATCACCTTCACCCTGACCGTACTCGTGGATCTCACGGTGGCGATCGGGGTGGGCATGGTGCTCGCCGCCTTCCTGTTCATCCGCCGCATGGCGACGGTGACGGAGGTGACGCGACAGCTGGCCAGCGCCTCGGACGAGGACGACGGCACCGAGCAGATGCTCGACCGCACGACGATCCCCTCCGGCGTCGAGGTCTACGAGATCAACGGGCCGTTCTTCTTCGGCGCCGCGGCGCGGTTCAAGGACACCCTGGCCCGCATCGCCGGCAAGCCTCGCGTACTCGTCATCCGCATGCGCCACGTCTCGGCGCTCGACAGCAGCGGCATGCATGCGCTCACCGACGTCGTGCACCGCACCCGGCAGGACGGAACGGCGGTGATCCTCTCCGACGTCCACATGCAGCCGCTCGTCGCGCTCACCGGCTCGCGGGCGCTCAAGGAGATCGGCCCGGAGAACGTCGTCGGCAGCCTGGAGCTCGCACTTGACCGCGCGCGCGTCATTCTCCAGACGCAGCGGGCGTCGTAACGGCGTCCTACGCTTCCAGCGCCTCGCGTTCCGGCGCGGACCACAGTGCCCAGCAGCCCAGGCTGGCGAGCGTCACCGCCAGGAAGAGATGCAGCACCACGTCGTAGCCGCCGATCACGATCCCGAGCACGTCGTTCGTGAACATGCCGAGCACGCCGAGCAGCAGGTAGGCTGCCCCGCTGCCGAGGGCATAGACGGTGGCGCGCGACGCATTGCGTCCGGCGATGAGACCCCACACGCCGAACAGCATGTGCACGACGTTGTGCAGGGCATTCACCGGGAAGAGGCCGAGCAGCATGGGCGAGCCCGGGCCCATCTGCATGAAGGGCATCCCGACGGGGGTGAAGGCGAGCACTCCCAGGAGGATGAAGAGTGCTCCGGAGTAGGTGGCGACGCGCTGAATCGAGAGCATGAGTTGCTTCGGCTCGAAGGGTGACGTTGGGTGGTCGGCGCTGCGCCCGAGCGCGGCGCGCGGCCTGTACTGAAGGACGGCCCCCGCCCGCCGAAAGCAACGGGCACCATGGCCTGGCCCGGCCCGGTTAGTTTTCGCCCATGCTCTTCGTCGACAACCGCGGCATCACCGACGCGCGCATCAACCTCGCGCTCGAGGAGTACGTCTTCCGCCACCAGCCGGCGAACGAGGACGTGCTGCTCTTCTACGTCAACGAGCGCGCGATCATCATCGGGCGCAACCAGAACACGATCGAGGAGATCGATTCCGACGTCGTGGCGGCACGCGACATCACGGTCGTGCGACGGGTGTCCGGCGGAGGAGCCGTCTATCACGACGCCGGGAATCTGAACTTCAGCTTCATGACGCCGGACGTGAAAGGACGGTTCAACCGCTACGACCAGTTCACGCAGCCGGTGATCGAGGTGCTCCACGACCTGGGGGTGCCGGCGGAGCTGGGTGGCCGCAACGACATTCTCGCGGGAGGGCGCAAGATCTCCGGCAACGCGCAGTTCGCCGCGCCGGCGCGGATGTTCAGCCACGGCACGTTGCTGCTCGACTCCGATCTGGATGCCGTGACCGCCGCACTGCGCCCCAAGCCGGGCAAGGTGGAGAGCAAGGGAGTGAAGAGCATCCGCAGCCGGGTGGCGAACATCAGCGAGTTCCTCGGCGCGCCGGTGGACGTGACCGAGCTGCGCGAGCGGATCGTCGAGCGCATCTTCGGCACGCGCGATCGCGCGCGCATTCCCCAGATCGCCCTCTCGGACGCCGACTGGGCGGCGGTGCACGCGCTGGTCGCCGGCAAGTACGGCACGTGGGCGTGGAACTACGGCGAGAACCCGCCGAGCAACGTGGAGCGCGCGCGCCGCTTTCCGGTGGGAGAGATCGACGTGCGGCTCGACGTGCGCGAGGGACGCATCGCTTCCATTCGCATCTTCGGGGACTTCATGGGCCGCGAAGACGTCGGCGCGCTGGAGCAGCGGCTGACGGGCCTCCCCTACGATCGCTTGGACATCGAGCATGCACTCCGCGACGTCGAGCCGTCGGACTACTTCGGCGACGTCTCCCGCGAGGACGTGCTGGCGCTGCTCAGCCCCTGACGTCGGGCGACGACTCGAGGCGATCGATCACCGCGCGCTCGACGTGATCGCAGATCGCGCCGAGCGTGGCGATGACCGCGCCGCCGCGCGCCGGCCCTTGCGCATCGAACGCCAGCTCGAAGCCCGGCTTGAGAAAGAGGTCGAGCTTGGGATCGCGCCCCGTGACACGCGCCGGTACCGACACGATCACCGCTTCGTGCTCGAACGCACCGGCGCGCACGCGCAGCTTCCCCGTGATCTCGACGTGTCTCGCCGTGTTCACCCCCAACGTCGACTCGGCGCGCAGGCCGCCGGCGGCGAGTCGAGGCTCGTGATCGGTGAGCTCGCGCAGGAGCCAGAGCCGGTCGAGATGGAAGCCGCCAAAGGTATGGTAGGGCTGCAGCTCCTCGATCGTCGCCTGCGCCTCGTCCGAGAGCCCCGCCAGAGGACGCCGAGTGCGCTGCGCGAACTCCGGCAGCGACTCGTGAATCGGGAATCGCGGCGACTTGGCCGAGGTGACGGATGAAGCCAACGCCGTCACGAGCGCATCGAGCGAGGCGCGGACATCGCGGAGCACGTTCACGATCGCGTCGCGCACCTCCGGCGGAATTGCGCGCACCACCTCGGCGCGCACGGTGTAGCTGCCGGCACGCGGATCGTAGGCGTGCCGCAACCGGTATGGGTTCGCGTCGAGGTACTGTCGCTCCAACTCCGCGAGGCGGTCGAGCTCCCGACGCGCGCTCTGAAGTCGCTCGCGAGGTGTCGTCGGATCGGGAGACGACGCCGTCACACGCTCACGGCCGCGCCGCTGATCGCCTCGACGAAGCCATCCACATCGGTCCAGTCGCCGTCGAATCGCATGCCATTGATGAAGAAGGTGGGCGTGCCATTCACCCCGCTCCGCACGCCGCCCATGAAATCCTCGCGGATGCGTGGAAGATACGTGTGCGCCGCCACGTCCTGCATCACCGCGATCGCATC
>DASSIC010000251.1:0-5681 GCA_035692325.1 Gemmatimonadaceae bacterium
CGAAGGGCAACCTCGTCGTGCGCTACCGGGGCCGGCCGGGTGCCACACGCAAGCCGATCCTCCTCCTCGCCCATCTCGACGTGGTGGCGGCGTTGCGTAGCGACTGGACGCTCGATCCTTTCGTCTTTACTGAGAAGGATGGGTACTTCTACGGTCGCGGCACCGGGGACGACAAGGCCATGGCCTCCATCTTCGTCGCGAACCTGCTCGAGGATCGGAAGAATGGGTGGGTCCCCGATCGCGACGTCATTCTCGCGCTCACCGCAGACGAGGAAGGAGGCGACGCGAACGGCGTGGACTTCCTGATCGAGCGGCATCGCGACCTGATCGACGCGGCGTTCGCGATCAACGAGGGCGGAGGCGGCTCGCTTCGAGACGGCAGGCCCTTCCTCAACAGCGTGCAGGCGGCGGAAAAGATCTACGCCGACTTCACCCTCACGGCGCGTAACCGCGGCGGCCACTCGAGCGTCCCACGTCCCGACAATGCGATCTACGAGCTCGTGGATGCGCTTGCTCGAGTCGCGCGCTACGAGTTTCCCGTGCAGTTGAACGAGGTGTCGCGCACCTTCTTCGAGCGGACCGCGGCGCTCGAGACCCCCGAGGTGGCCGCCGCGATGCGCGCCATCGTGGCCAACGCCGGCGACAGCGCCGCCACCGCCGTGCTCGCGCGCGACCCGCGCTACAACTCGATGCTGCGGACCACCTGCGTTGCCACGCGGCTGAGCGGCGGGCACGCATACAACGCGCTCCCGCAGACGGCGACGGCGAACGTCAACTGCCGCATCGTTCCCACCTCGAATCCGCGCGAGGCGCGTGACGCGCTCGTTCGCATCGTCGCCGACACGGGCGTGCACGTCACCGAGACCTACGCGCTCGGCGACCGCGGCGACCCGGTGCCCAGCCCGCTCACGGCCGAGATCATGGATCCCGTCACCGGCATCACGCATGAGCTGTTCGGCGATCAGGTGCCGGTGATCCCCGTCATGTCCACCGGCGCGACCGACGGCCGGCGTCTGCGCTCGGCCGGCATTCCCACGTACGGCGTAAGTGGGCTGTTCGGCGACCCCAACGACTCGCGCGCGCATGGGCGCGACGAGCGCATGCTGGTGAAGTCGTACTTCGACGGACAGGAGTTTCTCGGACGGCTCGTGCATCGACTCGCGGGTGGCAAGCCGATCACCTGACGTGGTGAAACGAGCGAACCCGCCGGAGTCATCCCCGACGGGCTCTACGCCAATGTCCTCTCTCTCGGTGCTTCGCTCCGGACGGCGGCGCATTGTGACGATGAGCACATCGCGCGCCATGACGGCGCCGGGTGCACGGGTGTCGTGCGACGGCGTATCATTCTTCGCATGACGCTCTCCAGTCGTACATGTGTTTTTCGCGCGCGACGCATGTTTGTCGCTGCGCTCGCGCCCATCTTCGTTGGTTGTGCGCGGACGCCGGTCGCACCCGCCCCCGAACCCGCGCATGCACCGGTGACGGCGATCCCCACGCCGGGTCCGGCGTCGCCGCGACTTCCCGCCGTCGATCGGCTGGTACCCGCATCGCCCACCGTCGTGGGCATGGATTCCACGCTCCCCGCGCGACTCGACAGCATCGTGCGTGTCGGCATCGCCGAGGGTGCCGCGCCTGGCGCGTCCATCGCGGTTGGGCGATACGGTCGGCTGATCCACTTGAAGGGATACGGCTCGCTCGACTATTCGGCGGGCTCACCCGTGGTGGACGCGAACACGGTGTACGATCTCGCCTCCCTGACGAAAGTCGTCGCCACCACGACGTCGGCGATGATTCTCGAGGAGACGGGCAAGCTGGATCTCGACAAGCCCGTCCACTTCTACGTGCCGGAGATCGACGCTCCCGACAAGGCTGCCATCACCGTCCGCATGCTGCTCACGCATACCGGTGGGCTGGAGGCGGGCGCGCCGCTGTACCGGCAGGCGCGGGGGCGCGCCGAATATCTCAAGGAGATCAACCTTCGCCCCATCAGCTATCCGCCCGGTACGCAGACGGTGTACAGCGACTGGGACATGGTGCTGCTCCAGGCGGTGATCGAGCGGGTGGCCGGGATGTCGCTCGACAACTTCGCCGACGGGCATCTCTTCAAACCGCTCGGGATGTCGGACACCCGGTTTCTGCCCGACACCAACGATCGGGTGTTCCGGCGGCGCATCGCCCCCACCACCTCCGACGATCTGCGCGGCGGTCCACTGCAGGGCACGGTGCACGATGCCAATGCATGGGCGATCGGCGGGGTGGCCGGACACGCGGGGCTGTTCTCATCGGCGCGCGATCTCGCCGTGTTCGCGCAGCTGCTGCTCGACGGCGGCACCTATGCCAACATCCGGATCGTCGCGCCACAGACGATCGCGCGCTGGACGTCGCGCCAGGGCAACGGCACGAGCCGCGCGCTCGGATGGGACACGCCGGCGCCGTCGTCGAGCGCCGGTCGCTACTTCTCCCCGCGGAGCTTCGGCCACACCGGCTTCACCGGCACCTCGCTCTGGATCGATCCCGAGCGCGGCCTGTTCGTCGTGCTGCTCATGAACCGCGTCAACTCGCGCGGCGAGGGAACGCGGCACGTGCAGCTGCGACGCGACGTCTCGGACGCGGTGGAGCGAGCGGTGCTCGATGCGCCGCTCGTGGACTGGGAGTCGCTGCGGTAGCGCTTAGACCGAGGGGGCCACGAACCGGACGCCCGGCAACCGCTCCGCCATGTCCTTGAGCGCCGTGAAGCGCGCGGACAGCGGCACGAACTGCTGGAGCGCCGGGTGCGCGCCGAATCGGTGCACGATGTCCCACGTGGCCGGATCACGCTCGGCCAGCGTGGCGGCGCAGTCGGCCACCAGCCAGGCGGCGGCGTACACGTCCATCGGCTCGAGCCGCTCGACCGCGATGCGGAAACGCTCGCGCGCCGCGTCGAACCGCCCTGCCAGCGCGTCGATGCGGATCGCCAGCGACTCGAGCACCTCGCGCCCCTGGAACCACCAGTCGGTGCGGCCGGCGAAGATCCGATAGGCCGCATCGAGCGCCCCGTGCGCGGCCGGCGTCGAATCCAGCCGCAGCGCCGCCAACCCGGCCCCGGCGAGCGCGCCGATCGCGATGTCCTCGGCGCCGAGCTGCTCGGCGAGCGCCGACGTTTCCTTGTAGATGCGTGCCGACTCGGCGGCGTCCCCACGCTCGCGCTCGAGGTTGCCGAGGTTGTACAGCGAGATGAGCCGGTGGGCGTTGTTGCGCAGCGTGGTGTAGAGCCGCAGCGCTTCCTGGAGCGCCTCGTGCGCCGACTCGAAGTCGCCGCCGCGCAGCCCGATCACGCCGAGGTTCACCGACGCATTGGCGGCGGCGTCCAGCGACTGCGCATCGCGCGCCAGCGTGAGGGCGGCGCGGAATGCTTCGGCGCCCCCCTGGTCGTCGCGCGAGCGCATGCGCGCCGCACCGAGCGAGAGGAAGCCGCGGGCTTCCATGGCGCGGTCGCCACGGCTGCGCGCGCGCTCGATGAGCTTGAGCACCAGCGTGCCGACGTCGTCCGGCCGCACCATCAGCAGGGTGTTGGCCAGGCGATGCATCGCCTCCAGCGCGAGCGCCTCGTCTCCGTTCTCCTCGGCGATCCGCAGCGCCCCCTCGGCGATGCGCACCGCTTCATCGGTGTCTCCCGTGCGCACGAGCGTCTGCGCGAGGAGCGAGCGTGTCTGCACGATGTCGGCGCAGCTGCCCACGCGCTCGGCCGTCGCCAACAGTTCGCGGCATTCGATGGCCGACTCGCGCGCGCCCTGACCGAGCCGAACGCGTGCCTGGAGACGACGCAGCTCCACGGGCACCGCCTGCGCCGGCTTGTGCATGAAGCTCGGCGATGCGAGGATCGCGTCGCACGACCGCTCGACGTCGCCCCACCGGCCCGACTGCTCGGCTGCGCGGGCGATCTCATCGTGCACGGCGACGCGCTCGTCGTCGTTGGCGGCGTGCTGGAGCGCGTGGCGCAGGAACTCCGCCGCTTCGTCCAGCGCGTACAGTCCCATCGCCCGCGAGGCGGCACGGCGGCACCACGCGTAGGCCTTGGTGGAGTTGCCGCTGCGCGCATAGTGCGACGCGATGCGATCCACCGCGTCGGGGAGGCGGTGCGACAGCACGTCGGCAATCTGCTCGTGCTTCACGCGCTGGCGTGCCGGGCTCACCGAGTGCAGCACGGCGTCGATCAGCAGCGCATGCGCGAACTGATAGGTGTCGTCGTCCAGCTCGCGGGCCGGCTCGATCACCGACGTCGCGAGGCCCGCGTCGATGGCGTCCAACACGGCATCCTGGGTCACCCCGGCCGCCTCGGCCAGCAGCGGCAGCGGGAAGGTCCGCCCGATCGCCGCCGCCGTGACGAGGATCTTCATCGCATCGGGAGAGAGGCGCGACAGGCGCCGTCCCACGAGGTCCGTCATCCCCGCCGGCAGCGAGAGCGCGCTCGGAATCGTCCACGTCCACGCGCCGCCGACGTACGAGAACACCGTCTCCTCGGCCATCGTCCGCAGGAGCTGCATGACGAGGAACGGGTTACCCTCCGTGTGCCGCAGCACGTAGTCCAGCAGGTCGTCGCCCAGGTCCGATCGATGGAGCGCGCCCTGCAGCCACTCGCGCACCTCCGCGGCCGACAGCCGCTCGAGGCGCAGCTCGCGGACACGTTCGTCGCGCGACAGCCGCTGGCGACGCTCGCGCACCGGCCCATACGCCGCCTCTTCGCTGCGGATCGTGAGAGCGATGCAGATGCGCTCCGTGGTGAGCTGCGCCAGCACGTACTCCAGCGCATCCCAGCTCGCCGTATCGGCCCAGTGCATGTCCTCGAGCACGATCGTCAGCGGCCGCGCTTCGCTCGCGCCGCGGAGATACGCCACCAGCTCCTCGAGCAGGCGGTGGCCCTGGAGCGGATCGAGCTGCGCCGGCATCGACGTGGCCGGCGTGCCCGCGCGCAGCGGCGTGATCACCCGCGCCAGGAGCGGCCAGGGACGCGCGGGCGCGATGCCCAGCTCGTAGATCCCCGACAGCGCCTCCGCCCACACGCCGAACGGCGGGCGGCTCTCGCTCTCCATCGCGCGACCGCTCACCATCACCGCGCCGCGGAGCCGCACTTCCGGCAGCAGCTGGCGTACGAGCGTCGACTTGCCGACGCCGGCCTCACCGATCACGAGGCGCGCCTGCGGCGTGCCGTGCGCGCTGTGATCGAGCGCGGTGACCAGCGAGCGCAGCTCGTTCGCGCGGCCGACGAAGCGGTTGAGCACCAGCTGCGGCGCCTCCTCGCTCTCCATGCCGGCCACGACGACCTTGTCGCGCCCCTCGCGCTTGGCCTCGAACAATGCGCGATCGGCGGCCGAGAACATCGCCTCGAAGCTTTCACCGTGCTGCGGCGCCGTGGCGACACCCACCGACAGCGTCACGCTCATCGCGCGCTCCGGCTGGTCGCGGAGTGGAATCGGCAGCTCGGCCACGCGACGCCGGATCTCCTCGGCGATCACCTTGCCACCGTCGGCATCCACGCCGGGCAGCAGGATCACGAACTCGTCACCGGCGTAGCGCCCCACATACTGGCCCGGCCGGAGCTGCTCGCGAATGACACCCACGACCAGCCGCAGCGCGTCGTCGCCGGCGAGGTGGCCATAGGTGTCGTTCACCGACTTGAACTGGTCGACGTCCACCACGAGCAG
>DASSIC010000252.1:0-12404 GCA_035692325.1 Gemmatimonadaceae bacterium
GTGAGCGCCCGAAGTCCGTGTCGGAACCCGCAAGGGACCAAGCGGCCGAAGGCGAGCGCAGTGACTGGGGCGAAGTCGTAACAAGGTAGCCGTAGGGGAACCTGCGGCTGGATCACCTCCTTAACGGATCGCGAGTAACTGTCCTCGGACAGGGAAAGCATCTCGTAGTCGCGCCATCCACAGCACACACACTCGATTGCCTTCATAAAACGAACGCCCCGCGACTCCACGTCGCGGGGCGTTCGTCGCTCACCCGCCCGAGCGCCATGCTCAATACGCGGGATAGGTCGCGGTGAGCACCACGCGCCCGCGGTACACCCCGGGCTTCGTGTCCCGCGTGTCGCGCGCGCTGAGCTCCGCACCGATCGCCAACGGCATCGAGCTCGTCCGGGCGCCGCCCAGCTCGGCCACGAGGCCGTCCACGCAATCGAACGGCTCCGCGGCCGACACCGTCATGCCGCCGCCGAAGGCGCAGACGAAGCGCACCTGGACGGTCGCGCCACCGGGCCCCACCAGTGGGCCGCCGGAAACGCGCACCTGCGCGGCGGCATTGTACGTCATCCGCGTCCGCACACCGGCCGATGGGTCGACACGAATCCGCTGCCCGGGGATCAGATCGGCCGCCAGCGGGTGCTCGCCGCCGCCCTCGAACGACGCGTGCGGCAACACGGTCAGCGACACGGCCACCGTCGCCGAGCGCGATTCCCCCTGAGCGTACGCAGACGGCGTGCACAGCGCGAACACGGCGACCAGCACGCCGGCAACTACGGGCGACGACATCACGACCTCGGAAGGCTCCGGAGCGGCGACGCTGACTGCATCGCATCGCTCGCGGGGGTCCTTCTGAGCATCGCGTCACAGCGCGATCCATGCCACCTGCTGTCGCGTTTCGTCCCGTGCGCGGCCCGCGCTCAGCGACCCGCGTCGGGGCGCCGGCGGAGTCGCAGTGGGGGCAGCGTGAGCACGGGATCGTCGGCCACGATCGCGACCTCCACCAGCATCGTTGCCGGGTCGGCGACCGCGTGCAGGGCATCCAGCGCGCTCTGCGCCACCGTGAGCCGATACCGACCGGGCAGGATGCGGCTGACGTAGAAGCTGCCATCGGAGAAGGTCACGATGCGCTGCGCCGCGCCGCCGGACTCGCTGGTCAGCACCAGCGTCACGCCGCCGACGGTCGCGATCGCGCTGTCACCCACCACCTGGCCGGCGAGCTCGCGCGTGCGCACCAGCGGAAAGTCGATGTGATTGAAGATGCCGGGCGTCGCTCGCAGCGACGTCCGGCCCCGCAGCAGCGTCCACGAGAAATCGGTGAAGGCGAGTGTGTCGATCGCGATCGCCGACGGTTCGTAGGGCACCACGTTCCATGCGTGATACGTTCCCATCGAATCCGACCGCACCTGCGCGCCGTTCACGACCACGCGCACGTTCGAGGCGGGAAGATCCCCGACGTCGAATCGGCCATCGCCATTCACGTCGTAGAAGACGCGTCCCGCCACGCCGGACAATCCCACCCCCGGCCCCTCGAACACGGTCGGCCGGTGGGTGCCGTCGAGCGCCACCGAGCCGCTGGCGGCACTCGCCAGATACGTCGGCTGCGTGCGCGACGCCGAGAGTCGCGACGTGAGCCGCATTGCACCCAGGGCGCCGTTGAAGCCGAGGCTGAGCACCATCCCGGAGCCGCGCTGCCAGCGCAGCGTCGCCGCGGCGGCTCCGCGTCGTCCCGTCTGCATCGAGGTCGCCAGCTCGAGGGCGTGGAGCGAGCGTGGCTCGAACAGCACGCTGGCCAGCGCGGAGCTGAGGTGCCATGACGCTGGCAGCACGGTGAGCATGGTCACGCCGGACTCGTGCAGCGCACGCGTCCGATCCGTTTCGTACGAGATGCCGATGCTGCCGGTGCGATGCTCGGCCGTCAGCGCGGTGCGCGTCCGGTCGGGGCTGCCCGTCGCGATTCCCTCGAGCGTGTTGTCGAGACGCCAGCCGCTCACGCGATGATCGGCCGCGCCTCGCAGCTGCAGCTGCCCGTCGAACAGCCACCGTGACTGGTCCGCCGTGGCGATCACCGACGGCTGGTCCGCGCCGAGATACGTGCGCGAGAACGCGCCGGAACCGATCAGCGGTCCGCTGCCCGCGTACAGCAGGCTGGCCCGCGTGAAGCTCGCCTGCGCTGCCTGAAGCTGCGCATTCCACCCCGAGTAGGTGAGCACGCTCACGCCGCCTTCAGGACGCAGGTGCGTCGCGCTGTCGATGGTCGTGCGCTCCGCTCCGAGCGAAGCGCTCAACCAGGGCGTCACGCCGTACGAAGTCTGCGCGAAGGCCAGGGCGGTACAGGTGTACGCGCAATGCCCGCCGCCGGCGGTATACTCGAAGCGCCCCGGCTGCTGCTGGGTCTGGGGAATCAGGTAGCTGTAGTCACGGACGGTCTCGTCGCCGGTGGGACTGACGAGACGAACCTGCACGGGCGTCGTGCCGTACCGAAGGGGCACGTACACGGGCGTTCGCGGCCCGCCGTCGGAAAATCCGATCAGCTGATTGTCCTGATAGATCTCGTACTGCCAGCCCTGCGGCAGGCTCAGATCGACGGGAATGCTGCCGAACGACGGGTCGGTGACGAGCCGTGCGTTCGTGAGCGTCACGCCGCGGAAGCTTCGCAGCTGCGACCCGCCGCCGAGAATGTCGCCGATCTGGAACTGGCGCACGTATGCGTTGCCGGGGATGCCGCGACGGTAGCTCAATTCCGACGAACTGGCGCGCACGCCACCCGTTCCGTCGCCGGCAAATGAAAGTCCGGTGGTGAGATCGCCGCCGTACACCGCCATCGCGCTGCGGAGCGAGCCGGTGGAGCTGCCGAAGGCGTGCGCGCTCCCCACGGTCGACGCCATCCAGTCGACGACGGCGCCGCCGCTCTGCGGAACGAAGGGCGTCGACGGGGCCACCGCGTTGGCGTTGCGACGCGTCACACCGCCCGCGGTACGCTGGGCGCGCGCCGCCGCCTGCTCCACGGGGAAAGGGGGAATTCTGGTCATCGTGACGGCGAGCTGTCCCAGGTCGGCCTCCACTCGCGCGCCGAGCAGCTGACCGACCCGTGCCGTCGCGAGGTAGTAGACGCCGTCCGCGCGCACGAGCTCCTCGGCGCCGAGTGGAAGCGCATTGCTCGCGTCCACGATGCGGCGGCCGCGCAGATCCAGCGTCGCCCATCCGCCATTCCGTGCGCGCTCGACACTGAACGTGGAGTCCGAGCGGCGCGCTGGAACTTCGGTGAGGGCGACGACCCGATCGATCGGGACGAGCACCACGCCGGCCGACGACAGCAGGGCAGGCACCGTCTCGGTGGCGATGCGCGCGACGCGCAGCTCGAAGATTCCCTGCTCGAAGCCAGCCGGCACAGCTTGCGCGCGCAGCGGTGACGCACACGCCGCGAGCAGCGCGGCCACCACCGCATGGTGCGGAGCGCAACGCCGACGATGGGTGCCGGCGCGTGCTGCGCGCGCGGCCACCCGGAACGTCACCGCGCCAGCGCGATCGACCCGGTCACCGCCTCGGCCGCGAGCCGTGACTCAGGATCGATGTCCGGGCGCTCGGTCGTGAGGCGATATCGTACCGAGGCGCCGACGAGCGAAGTGCGTGCAGGGATGGCGATCGACTCCACCTTCCGGAGCGTGCGATAGACGGCGAGATCCTCCTCCGCCGACCCGATCACGCGACCGTCGGCGCCGACCAGCTCCAGCGTCAGGTGGCCGAGGAAGGCGGCATTGCCGAGACGACGGAGGTCTGCGACCACGCGAACACTGTCGCCCGCGGCCACGATTGCCGCGCGCGCCGAATCGACCGCGACGCCCGTCTTCACCGCGCCATTCCGATAGTTCACCGCGCCGACGATCACCGTCTCGAGATCGATCTGCATGTGGATGCCGCCCTGCTGCTGCTCGACGGGGGGACGTCCGCCACGCGAGTGGACGAGCACGCGACCCCAGTACTCACCCTCGGCCAGGCCGGCGGGGGGCTGCATGAGGATGCGCACCGTCTGCCGCTGGCCGGGCTCGAGGCGCAGCCGCCGCGGGAAGGCGCGCACGAAGCCGAGCACCGACGGCTCGCCCGAGGGCGCGCTGTCGGCGAGTGCCACGGAAATCGCGCCGGCCAGATCCGACCGCGGATAGCCGAAGGCGAAGGTGATCTCGATCTCTTCCGCCGTCGTGCCCGGGTTGTAGAGCGTGAGCACCCCGGAGCGCGTCCGGCTGTCGATGAACAGCGCGTTCGGGCTCACCGTGACGGCGCGAGCCGCCGCGGGCGAGAACGCGAGCAGGGCAGCGAGGACGAGCGAGCGGGACGACATACGCATGGAGGCGCCTCGACGGCGATCAGAACTTGGTTGGCGAGACGATGACGGTCATCGTCGCGGAGTACACGCCCGCGCGTTGATTCGCCGCAGGCACGGCACGGCCGCCGATGAAGAGCGAGGCGGTTCCCTTGCCGAGATTGACGCGCACGGAGGTGCTCGGGTCAAAAGCTGCCGGCGCTTTGCCGGTCTCCTGGGCGGCCACGTCGCCCAGCAGGAATTGCAGCGGGATCGACGCGCCCTGCGGGGAGACGAGGGAGGTCGGCAGCACGACGCGGATCCAGGCTTGTCCGCTGCCGTCCACCGTCACGACCCCGCGCCGAAAGGTGTCGGAATACGGCACGACTTCGGTGAGCCCCTGCGTGAGATACCCGAAGGCGAGCGGCTGCACCTGCGCGACCGCGAACTGCGCGTGCGCGGGCAACGGACACGCGGCCACAAGGGCGATCACGAGTGCCACTCGGAGACCCCGCGCACCGCTGCGTGACGCACGGAGCCGCTGCATCAGTAGCTGACGAACGTAGCGGTCACGGAGAAGCCGCCGGCGTAGGCACCGGCTGGCGCCGACAGGGAGGACGCCGGCGCAATCGTGCCTCCGACGAAGATGTAGTGCGTGCCCCCCACGTTGCCGGCCATCGGCGGTATGAACCCGCCGGCAC
Organism: Gemmatimonadaceae bacterium; assembly: GCA_035692325.1. Lineage (GTDB taxonomy): Bacteria > Gemmatimonadota > Gemmatimonadetes > Gemmatimonadales > Gemmatimonadaceae > AG11. Next base: position 4,993 of record DASSIC010000252.1, read on the forward strand.
AGGGCGCAACGAATGCGATCGGAGCCGCGGACGCGGCGCTCACGTCCTGCGCGCACACGAGATCGACGCGCAGCGTCGCACCGGCGGGGCCGGCGATCATGACGAAGTTGGGCGCCGTCACCGTGGTGGGCTCGTTGAAATCCACACGCACGCGTGCGCCGTTCGCGGGGGCGATGTTCGCCGCCGTGCCGGGAACGATCGCCGTGGCGCCGAAGCTCAGATCGCCGAGGCGGGCGACGCTCACCGTCGACGTGACGAGCCCGCGGGCGTACAACGAGACATTCTGGGCACGCACCTCGAGTGGCCACAGCGCCAGCATGAGGAGGGCGAGCGAGAAGGGACGCATCGTCAGTTGTAGAAGAAGAAGATCGTGACGGTGCCGGTGTAGTCGCCTGCGCGCTGTCCGGGGCGCGGCGACGCCGTGCCACCGAGCCAGAGGTAGATGTCACGCGAGATCGCGGGCGTCAGATCACCGATCGCGCCGGCCACCTTGTTGATTGGGACGACGACGGTGCTCCCCTGGATACTGGATGCCTGGGTGACACAGCCCAGCGACAGGTTGTTCGCCTGGTCGTACACGCAGGCGCGGGCATTGTAGGCGATGCCGAGTCGCGCGCCACCGGGACCCACGAGGCTGTCCGGAAGGGCGGCGAACTGCATGTTCGCCCGTCGGTCCGAGCCCTTCCTCGAGATGTTCTGGAAGTGCCAGCGCCCGGCGGTGCAGCCGTCCGTGCAGCTCTGGACATCCTGCGCGGCGACGACTTTCGCCGTGCCGGGCTGCATGCGCGTGAAGTCGAGGTTCTGCTCGGCCGCGCCGCTGAGGGCGAGATCCACCACGAGTCCGGTCGTGACCGTCGCGGTGAGCGTTTGCGCGCGAAGGGGCGCGGCGACGCAGGCGAGGGAAACGAGGACCGCCCACGCGAGGGACTGCGATGGGCGGACGCTGGACGAGCCATGAAGCGAAAGCATGAGAAGCGGGAGCAGCGGCAGGGGGACGGAACCGGCCGTCCCCCTGTCGCCGATCGTGCTCAGTACGCCGTGTAGGTACCGGTGACGGTGGCCGAACCGGTGTAGTTGCCGGCCGGCGTGGAGGCGAGGGTGTTCACCGCGCCGCCCAGCCAGATATAGAGGCCGCCCGCGCCCGTGCCCGCCGCCGGGCTCGTGTAGCCCGTGCCGCAGGTGAAGAGCGTGGTGTTGGTGGTGCTGGTGCTGCTCGCGGTCGACCAGCCGCACGACGGGCTCGAGACCGTCAGGTTCGGCATGCCCGCCGACGTGAGCGGCGCAAACGCCGCCGTCACGGTGACGGCCTGGTTCGCGTTCAGGATGACGCCAGCAGCGGCACCAAGTCCCGTTCCCTGCGCGTCAACCGACGCAGTGGACCCGCCGGTGACGACGCCGAAGTCCACGGCGCCATTGGGCGAGAAGGTGACCGACGACTTGACGGTGAGCGACGTGAGGACCGGCGTCGCGGCGCAGGGCGAAGCCGAGCAGGCCTGGGCGCGCAGCGCGGCCGGAGCGGCAAGCAGGCAAAGGGCAACGATGAAGCGCTTCATTGGAATTGCTCCTGAGGAGGTGGAACGGGGGACTGCACTGGAAGGAACTGCGGACTTTCAACGAAGCCCGATGGATCGGGCGGAAGATCAGAATGTCGTGTACGTGGCCGTGACGGTTGCGTTGCCGGTGTAGTTGCCCGCGGGCACGCTCGCGGTGGCGGCGCCGGTGATGGTGCCGCCGAGATAGAGCCACCAATCGGTGCGCGCATTGCCCACCAGCGCCGCGCCGTAGCCGGTGGCGCAGTCGGTCGCGAACGGCGTGGGAGCCGGCGCGGTGCCGCTGGCATCCTGCGCGCAGCTCAGCGAGACCAGCACGGTGCCGCCGCCGGCGCGCGTGAGCGTGACCGTGTTGGGAAGGGAGAGCTGCGTGCCGACGTTGTAGGACGCCATGATCCGACCGCCATTCGCCGGCGTCACCGTAGCCGGTGTCCCGGGCACGATGCCGGCACCGAAATCGAGCGGCACCATTCCGCTGAGCGTCACTGCAGACTGCACCTTGGCCGTCACGCCGATTGGCGCAGACGACGTCTGAGCAGCCAGCGACGGGGCAGCGAGGAAGAGCGCGGCGAGAGCGATGAGGCGTTTCACGAAAGCGCGGTCAGGTGCGAGGAAATCAGGTCACGGATCGAGCGAGCTCGGCAGGACCCGTCGAATCTTCACCGTAAAGACAACTGACCGAAGCAAAGGATACAAAATTTCCGATCGTGTTTAGAAACTGTACGGAAACATGACATAAAATTCATACTCCGTTCATGATCGATCTCGGGCGGTAATCCTGACCGTGGTGACCAACAGCTGTCGTAGAGCCCATGCTGGCATGCGCTTGCGTGGTTCTATCGACACAGCGAAGCGATCAGAGTCACGTTCCTGCTGTGATCGCTTCAACTGCGCAGCTGCGTCATGTTTCTAGACAGTACACAGCATAGCGAACTCATCATGACATGAGCCTGTCGTGTGGCAATTCGCCCCACCGCGAGCTACGCTGGCCGGTTCGAGCTGGCCGCAACGCAACCCGATGCGGCACCGAGCGTTGACGCTCATTCGCGGTCTGACTACCTTGCGAGGCTCGTCTCGTGGGGCCTGTAGCTCAGGTGGTTAGAGCGCACGCCTGATAAGCGTGAGGTCGGTAGTTCAACTCTACCCAGGCCCATCCCCCGAAAAATCGAACGCCCCGCGCATGGCCAGAGGCCGAGCGCGGGGCGTTTCTTTTCGTCGACTCAGCGTGACCGCTGAGGGGGTGTCGCCTCTGGAGCCCGGAACCGCGTCGACACCACCCGCCACTGGCCGTCGTGCTTCCGGAGCTCGGCCACCGCGTACGTGCTGTCGCGATCTGCCCCCACGGCGGCGCCGTTCGCGTTCGGCGCGACCGTCGCCACGTATTCCACCGTGGCGACATCTGCTTCCACGGTCCGAGGTGACGCTCCGATCACCAGCCGGCGTGTCCCCACCGGTACTCGCCATCCACGCCGCAGCGCGTGCGTCGGAAAGGTGTCGCCGACGATGGGGATCCACCCCCCGGCCTGACGCGCCGCGGGGTCGGTGAGCTTTCCGGTGCACCACCCCGGATCGCTCACGACGCCGCTCGCCGTATCGCGCACGACGAGCCAGCCCGCCAGCACCAGCGGTTTCCAGTTGCCGACCTGATCGCGCACGACGGCAGAATCGAGCGGCGTGGCGAACTTCGCGATCACCTCGGCGCAGGAGAACCAGGGCGGGCCATCCTGCCACACCCGGGCGAAGACGGTGGTGGTGTCGATTCCAGGAGCGGCGGCGCGGAGCGCGGCGAGCGCCTCCGAGCGACTCGGCGCGGGATTGCAGGCGGTGATGGCGATCGCGCTGACGAAGAGGGCGAGCCGGAGCGTGAGCGAGCGAACGTGCATTGGCCATCTCGCATGCGAGGGCCGTTCCACGCTGAACGCCACGAACGAAGAGTTGGGCTCAGGCGCTCGCGCTCGACCCCGCATCGAGGGTGAGGCAGCGCACGAACGGTCGGTGCGGTTCGTCACGAATGCACGAACCTTGCAAGCACGTGCGCCAGCGCAGCTGATACCCCGCACGAGCCGAGCGATGGAGCAGAGCGAAGAGGACGGGATGGACATTCCCACGTTCGTGGACGACGCACAGCGGCGCTGGGAGGTTCGCGCCATCCGCGATCCCCTCCTGCCGGCGCGCGTGGAGGTCCTGGCACCCCCCGAGTTCTCCCACGGCTGGCTGCTGTTCACCTGCGATGGGGAGCGACGCCGGCTCGCCCCGCTGCCGCCGGGGTGGCGTCACGCGCCGGAAGCGCAGCTGCGCCGTTGGTGCGCCGACGCCGCTCCGGCACGCAAGCCCTCCTGAGCCACACCCGTACACGCCGCCGACGCTTCATTTGTTCGCACATGAACGGTACGTGACTTGCCCGACGATGAGGCAACCGTCGGGCTCGTAGGCGCGCGTCGTCGCCCCGGCGGATCACAGTCGAGGCGGCGATGGCTCTTCGGATCTACAAGGATGCGGCCGGCGGCGAGTGGCGAGTGTGGCGCGTGGTGCCCGACTCGATCAGCTTCTCCACGTTGGGCCCATCGTATCGCGACGGCTGGCTCTGTTTCGAGCGTGTGGACGGTAGCGAGCGTCGCCGCCTCGCGATGTCACAGGCCCCGGCGGACTGGGACGCGATGGCGGACGAGATGCTCGCCAGACTCTGTCAATCGGCCGAGCCGGTGAACCGGCGGTGGGCGTCGATGTCCGGCGACACGAGCGCGCGAGACAGGGAGAAGCGGCGCCACTAACGGCGTGATCGTGCAGCGAGCGCGCGCGCGACCTGCGCGGCTGCGCGCTGGCCCGTGGCGATCGCGCCGTGGACGGTGCCGGTGCGACCTTCGGCGTCGGTCGCTTCGCCGGCGAAGAACAGCGTGCCGCGCACGGGCCGTGAAAGCGTCCCTGCCGCATCGCTGCCACCCACGAGCACATAGCTGTACGCGCCACGGCTGAACGGGTCGCGCGACCAATCGTGGTGAAAGGTGGCAACGACATGACGCTCGACCGTGCGACGATCGAGGCCGAAGCTATCGGCGAGCGAGCGTACGGTTCGCGCTGTCAGATCCCGCGGCGCGGCGCCCAGCGCGATGGCCGCCGGGCCGCCGGCCCATCCGACGACCAGCCCCGTGCGCAGCGGATAGGACGTCCACCACACCGGTATGTCCGACCCGCGCGCGTGCACGAACGCGGCGCTCGCCAACTGCGCCTTGCGCCGTTCGTCGAACAGCTCGACGAGCGGTCGATCGAGGAGCATGCCGATGCGCTGGACGTGTCCCATTTCCACCTGTGCCGCGGCCGCTCGAATCGCCGCGACCTCCGGCGCAAAGGTGATCGCGCCACGTCCGCGCACGCCCCCGCGCAGGAGCGACACGGGCACGGTGACGATCGCGGCATTCGCGCGCACGATGATCGTCGAGCCACCGGCGGTGGCATATACGGCGACGCGACCAGGTGCCCACTCGATGGCCGACACGATGGCACCCAGCCGAATGCGCGAGGCGATGGGACCGGCGAGCCAGGCTGGCACCGCGTCATAGCCGTCGATCAGCCGAGCGAGACGCTGCTCCTCCTCGTCGGCGCCCGGATTTCCGCCGTCGGCGACGGAGCGTTCGCTGATGCGATCGAGCTCCGCGGCGTGAAAGCCTTCCACGAACTCGCGAGCGGCCGTTCGGTCCTCGGCGAACCGGTGCCCTCCAGGGCGCTCGGCGAACAGGGCGCCAAGTGGACGATCGGGTTCGCGTGACGCGTCGGCCTGTCCGAGGATGCGATCGAGCCGCTCCCAGAAGTGATCCACGCAGGTGAAGCGGCCGTGCGCGGCACGCCATCGCTCGCCCACGATGTCCACCGACGTGAGGCGCGCCTCGTCGGCGATCGCCCTCACCTCCGGCGCATCGCCGTGCAGGAACTCGGCGCCGAGCTCGATCGGAAGGGGAGTGCGTGCGTCGCGCGCGGTGAAGACGCGTCCGCCGATACGATCGCGCGCTTCGAGCAGGATGACGCGCATCCCCTGCTCGTGCAGGCGGCGCGCCGCCGCGAGTCCAGCCACGCCGGCGCCGATGACGACGACGTCGGCGCGCACGCTCGTCACAGACCGCGGCGACCGTCGCGTTGGCGGCTCACGTCGAACAGCGTGCCGATGGTGAGCACGGCGAACGGCTTTCGCGGCAGGGCGTCGCTCAGCATGACGGGGTAGCCGACGTCGACACGCACGCTGCTGACGGCACCATTCGCCGACAGCAGGCGGAATCGTGCTCCCGCCACGCCGGCGCGCAACGCGCCATCGGGCACGCTGGCGACGTGCCAGCGGTAGGACCCGGCGACGAACGCTCCGGCGTCCACGACGGAGGCGGCGCCAGCCTGAAAGAGATGGAACGCCCGCTCGAGCGAGCCACTGACGCTCTCGCCGCCGCGCACGGTGTATGGCCGCACGGCGGGCGCGGTGTAATCGGCGAGCGGCATCAGCGAGAGCGCGCGCAGGTCGGGATCCACCTCGAGCAGTCGTTCGCCCGTGACTCGTGCGCCCCACATGCCGTGCCACCCCTGCTCGTACCACGCCGCGGAGAGGCGAAGAATCTGATTCGCGTCCACTCCGCGGCCGGCGTAGCCCGACGCCCAGCCGTCGACCATGACGACGCGCCCACGCACCGGCATCCACACGCGTCCCATCCACGCGTCGAGCTTGAGCGCGGGCGCGCGTGCATCGCGCTCGTAGCCGGCGCCGAGCACGCCGTCGGCCTCCCAGCCGAGCGGCACGTCGAGGAAGCCGCGACCGGGGACCACCCAGCTCGCCGTGTCGTACTGCGCCGTGCGGTGCAGCGCCCCGACGTCGAGGCCAAGAAAGCTCCGCACGTGCGGCGTGCCGGCCGACGCGCCAGGGAGAACTCGACGCGAGGGAGAGATGGCCGCCGCGCTGTCGAACTCCGCCCCGGCGAGGAGCAGCGTGACGGCCGTCGCGCTGCGCACCACCTGGCGTCCCACGAGCACGCCGCCGCGGAGCGCATGCAGCGACCGTTCCGCACTTCCCGTGTCGGCGAAGGAGAGCCGCGAGATGCTCGCTTCGGCGCGCCACCGATCGAACACGCTGTACTCGTGATTGCGCAGCCCGAGCCGCAAGGTGTGCGCGCCGCCGAGCTTGGCGAGGCGCATGCTCCCTTCGACGTCGGAGCCGAACAGCCACGGGTCGACGAGGGTGACTCCTGCGCCAGTCCCCCACTTCGACATCTCGCTCGTGAGCGACACGGTGCGTCCGGTGCCGAAGAGGTTCTTCTCTTCCACGCCAATGGAAAGCGCGTTCGTGCTGCGCAGGCGCGCAGTCGGGCGCAGCGTCCAGCTGTCGCGCGTGCGGAGCACGAGACCGATGCCACCCGACGCATCGCAGCGTTGCGCGAGCAGCACGGCATCGGAGAAGAGTCGCTGGCGGCGGAAGCGGCGCATCGTCTCGCCGACGAGCAGCGTGTCCACGGAATCGCCGGGGGCGAACAGCAGCTGTCGCCGGATCGTGGCGTCGCGCGAGATGGGGTGCAGCGCGGTCGCGTAGCGGGCCGGCCCGGGCAGCTCGGGCCCGTCGCTGACGATCGTCAGCGACGTGATGCGCGCACCGCTGAGCGAGGCCAGGGAGGCACGGGACTCGACGATCGAGCATTCGTCGGCGCGGGCGATGCGCGGGAGGGCGCAGCACCCGACCACTGACGCGGCAACGAGACGAACGGCGAGGCGCAGCGGAGGCGGCGGTGGGGCCGGCGGAGCGCGGCGAAGCGAAAGGAGGGCGACGCGCCGTTGGCGTCGCGACGACTGGCGAAGTGTGTCAGCGAATCGGCCGGCACACAAGCGGAAAAATGGGAC
>DASSIC010000253.1:0-9818 GCA_035692325.1 Gemmatimonadaceae bacterium
GGATTGGTCCGCGTATGCTCGGCGGGCGCCGCCACGGACGGCGGCGTGATGCGGAACTGGAACCGCTGCTCCACCATCTGCCGCACCTTCCGCCCCTGCACCATCGCGGGCGAGAAGCGCATCCCCGGAATCGCCATCCGCACCGACTGCACGAACAACGCGTGCGTCGCCTGGAGGATCTGGATCGACGTCGAGTCCGCGCGGCCCGTGGTGTCGATGACGAAGTTGGTGAGCACGGAACCTTCGATCCCCTGCTCGATCAGCTCCGGCGGATAGATCGGGGCCGCACTCCCCTCCGTGCGCACCGCGGTCTCCTCGACGTTCAGGATCGAGTAGACGGAGTCCTCGGACGGCACGGGCACCGACGACGGCTGGTCGAGGGGGTCGACGCCAGCGGCGCCGCGCCCGCCCTTCTCCTCGTCCGGCCTCGGCGTGCCAGCCGGCGTGCCGGTGGCACTCTCGAGCCCCGTCACGCGCGCGCCGTTGCCGACGTCGACGTACTGGATCCGCTCCTCCATCGCGTCGCTGGCCGGCGTTCGATCGGGAGGCGGGAGATAATAGACGCGCTGCGTGATCTCCTCGGCGAGGTCGCGCGAGCGGATGCCGGTGCCGTAGACGGCGGCGCCGATCAGCACGGCGTGCGCCGCGACGCTCACGAACACGCTGGGCGTGGCCGTGGTCGCGGGTGCATAGGACTGGAGCCAGAGGCGCATGGTGGGCCCTCTCAACCGCGAGCGGTCGACCGCCGCCCGCCTCCCCGAGTATTGCCTGCCTCACTCAGCGCGGCAAGACGCACGCCGGTCTAGCGCGAACCGACCCCGAGAGCGGGCAGCGCGTCACCGGCGAGTCGATAGGTCGTCCAGTCGGCCATCGGTACGGCGCCGAGCGATTCGTAGAAGCGAATCGCGTCGACGTTCCAGTCGAGCACCGCCCATTCCACGCGGCCATAGCCCCGTGCAACGGCGGTGGCGGCGAGATGGGCGAGCAGGCGGCGTCCCAGCCCCTGGCCGCGATGCGCCGGGAAGACGAAGAGATCTTCCAGGTAGATCCCCGGCTGGGCGAGGAAGGTGGAATAGCTCCGGAACCAGAGCGCGAACCCTACCGTCTCCTCGCCGAGGGTGGCGAGCACGACCTCGGCCGCCGGCGAGGGCCCGAACAGCGTCGCCTGAAGCTGCGCCTCGGTGGCCACGCACTCGTGCGCGAGGCGCTCGTATTCGGCCAGTCCACGGATGCAGCGCAGAATGGCGGGCACATCTGCGGGTATTGCCGGCCGCAGGGAATATTCTCGGGTCACTGGGTACGGTTTTGTACGTGGCGTGTCCGAAGGCGAGTCGTCCTACTAGTTGTGTCAGCACCTGTATCATAGTTTAGCAGTCCACGCCGTCGGACACCTGTGCACGACATTCCCACCACCCTGGACGAGATCCTCGCCGGCCGGTATGTCCTGAAGCGCGAGATTGGCCGTGGCGGCGCCGCCACCGTGTATCTCGCCCACGACATCCGGCACGAGCGACTCGTCGCCATCAAGGTCCTGCACCCCGAGCTGTCGCATGCGCTCGGGGCGCAGCGGTTTCTGCGCGAGATCAAGCTGACCGCGGGACTGCAGCATCCGCACATCCTGTCGATTCACGATTCCGGCGAAGCGGACGAGCAGCTGTACTACGTGATGCCGTATGTCGAGGGCGACTCGCTGCGGCAGCGTCTCGGGGCGGACAGTCGTCTCTCGCTGGACGAGGCGGTGCGAATCGGCCGAGAAGTGGCCGGCGCCCTCGCCTACGCACACGAGCGTGGGGTCGTCCACCGCGACATCAAGCCGGAGAACATTCTCTTCTCCGGCGGCCACGCGGTGCTCGCGGACTTCGGCATCGCGCGCGCGATCAACCGCGCGCACGAGAAGATCACGCAGCAGGGGACCATCACCGGCACGCCGGCGTACATGAGCCCCGAGCAGGCGCGCGACCGCGCCTTCGACGGGCGGAGCGACGTCTACTCGCTCGCCTGCGTCCTCTACGAGTGCATCGCGGGCGTGCCGCCCTACGTCGGCGACACGCCGCAGCTGCTGCTGCAGCAGCGGATCGCCAAGACGCCGCCCCTTCTGCGGGAGTACCGCCACGACGTGCCGCGACCGATCGAGGCGGTGATCGCCAAGGCGCTCTCGATCTCGCCGGACGACCGCTACGATGATGCGCGGTCGTTCAGCGCCGCGCTGTCGGCGGCGGTCGGCAATTCAGGGGAGACGCTGACAGCCCGGCCCGTGCGTCGGCCCATCGCGACCAATCCGTGGCTCTGGGTCGCCGGCGTCACGCTGCTCATCGCCGGCGGAGCGGCCACGTCGCCGCGCGCGCGGGATCAGCTCGGCCTGATCGCGGGCCGCGTGGACACGACGCGATACGCGGTGGTGCCGTTCACATACGTGGGCGCAGCATCGCCGAGCCCCGAGTTGGAGCCCGTGGCCCAGGGACTGTATACGGCGATGCGCGAGTGGGACGGCGTGAAGCTCGCGAGCGACGTCAGCGTCCTCGATGCACTGCGCGCGGCGCCGGGTCGGACGTTCGAGGACATGCAGCAGTTGGCGCGCTCTGTCCACGCCGGTCGACTCGTGTGGGGCCGGGTGTGGGTGCGGCGGGATTCGCTTCGGGTGCGAATCGGCATCTACGACGCCCTGGACGGCTCCTCGATCCGCGAGATCACGACGACCGGCCCACGCGACCAGCTCGTGGCGCGCGCCGGGGGGATGGGTGGGCTGGTGGCCGACCTGCTCCGCACAGATGGGCGATCCCCACTCGATGTAGGCGCCGATGTCGGCACGCGGTCGCTCGTCGCGTGGCGGTCGTACGATGAGGCTCGTCGGGCACTGGACGCGTGGCACGTCCCCGCGGCACTGCCGGCGCTGCGCCGCGCCGTGGAGGCCGATGTCAACTTTGCGCCGGCGCAGCTGTGGCTCGCCCAAGTGCTCCTGTGGCGCGGCGAGCCGTCGCGGGAGTGGGGCCAGCACGTCGACGTGGCGATGCGTCACCGCGATGCGCTGTCCTCGCGCGAGGCTCATCTCGCCGACGCACTCCACGCCCTTTACGTGGACCGCGCGAAGGAATCGTGTGCCACGTTCGACGGCCTGCGTGCCGCCGACTCCCTGGATGCGGTCGCCTGGCTCGGCCTGGCATATTGCGAGGGGCTGAACCAGCGTGTCGTGCGAGATTCACGCAGCACGACCGGATGGGCGTTCGAGGGCAGCGTGAGCGCCGCGCAACGCGCCTACGCGCAGGCGGTGCGGGTCGCGCCGGCCTCGTTCGGCGCCTTCTCGTTCGAGAACGTCGTCAAGCGGTTGTACGTCATCGAGTTCGCGCGGCTGCGCAAGGGATATGGGCCGGACAGCGCTCAGTTCTTCGCCGTGCCGGACTACTCCGGCGATACGATCGCTTTCGTGGCGCACCCGGTCGCCGACTTGCCGGTCATGTCGATGCGCGCGCTGGCGCCCCGCTACGATCGCGCGCTGGAGGTCAACCGCGAACGGTTGCGCGAGCTGCTCGCGTCGCTGACGCAGTTCCGGCCCGACGATCCCGACGTCTTCGAGACGCTCGCGCTCGTGCTCGAGCTGCGCGACGAGATTACCGGCACGCCGAACGGCGGCTATTCGGCGCTCAGCGCATTGGAGCGCGCGCAGCTCCTCGCCACCGATTCCACGCAGCGCGCGCGGATCGGCGCGTCCGACGTTCGTCTCCACCTCAAGCTGGGCGACTTCGGCCGTGCCGTGTCGCTCGGCGACTCCATCCTCCGCGCCACTCCCCAGGCGGGGGGCACCCGGGCCGAAGCGCTCGTGGGAATCGCGGCGCTGCTCGGTCACGAGAGCGATGCGGTGCGGCTCATCCGGGCCAGTGGGATGTCCATCGGCGTACTGGGCGCACCGACCTTGCCGCTGATCTCGGACGTCTCTACTTCACTCTTCGTGCGTACCGCGCTCGGCGTGTGTGACGATTCGGTGCGCACGCTCCGCCGGCGACTGGACACGCAGCTCGCGAGCTACGTTGGACCAGCCCAGCTGTCGCGAGTGCGCGGCGAGCTGCTCGAGCGGCCTCTCGAGTTCGCCGTGGGGTGTCTCGGCCCCTCCGAGATGTTCGGCCTCGACGCGCCGAACGGACCGATGCCGCGCATCTTCCAGCGGCTCGCCCGTCGCGATACGGCCAGCGCCCGGATACAGCTCGACTCCATTCAACGCAGGCGCTTCGCTTACCGGCCCGGCGAGCTCGCGCTCGATCGCACGCTCAGCGAAGCCTGGACGCGCGCGGCGCTCGGTGACACGGCCTCCGCCATCCGGCAGCTCGACCTCACGCTCACTGCCCTTCCCACCCTCACGACGCGCATCACCTTCGAGCCGGGCATGGCGGCCGCAGTTGGCCGCAGCATGGCGTACCGCGCCGAGCTGGCCGCTCGTACGGGCGACCGTGGCACGGCGGCGTTGTGGGCCGGCCGGGTGCTCACCCTCTGGGCCCGCGCCGATTCATCCGTCGCGCCGACCATCGCGCGCATGAAGCAACTCGCTCGCCAGTCCCAGTAGCAGGCCCGCCCTCGGGCGCGCCGAGTCGGCCGCCCTACCCACATCCAGAAAGCAAGGAGGAGTCGTGCAGGCGACCTCGTTGAAGCATCAGCTCCTGTTCATCGCAGCGCTTCTCGCGGGGTGCGGCCGCTCGGATCGGGCGCCGAGCGCCGATTCGTCGCGCGCCGGCGCAACGGCGCGATCGCTCTCCGCCGCGCCCGGGCGCGCACGCGCGTATCCGGGGGCGCTCACCAAGCCGATCGACGACTACTCCGGCGACGAACTGTATGAGCTGACGCGTAACCTGCACTATGCCGGAAGCCACGAACGGCAGCGCGTCTGCCGCAATGCGCCCGGCTGCGAGGGTACTGCCCCGACACAGCGTACGCTCGTGCAGGTTAGCGCCGTCGCGACGCAGGATTCCCTTGGCGTGGGCGACGTGCCGACGTACGGCGTCGTCTACCTGCGCGCGATCAATCGCGGCAACGCCGAAGAGGCACGGTACGGGCTGCGCCCGGGCAAGTCCCTCAGATACTACATGATCGTTCAACGCGATTCGGCGAACGGCCTCCGGTGGCGGCTGGAGGAGCTGGAGACGACGTCGCCGCGTCGGCATGCTCAGGTCGCGGTCGGTCGGATCAACGGCTGCGGCCACCCGTGGACGCCTGGCGCGCGCGCCGACTTCAAGACGTGCGCGGATGCCGAGCGCAGTGACACCGTGGTCACGCTCCCGCTCACGCTGCGCGCTGCGGTCGACGCGCCGATGTGGATCGCGTGCGAGATGGGCTGCTGCGAGTTCGTACAGTAGCGCCCGCGCTCAGGCTCCCAGATACCGTTCCCGCAGCACCGCCATGTGATGCCGCGCGTGCCCAGCGGTGATGTACGCGAGGGCACGCACGCTCACTTCCCGATGGTTCACGATGCCGCGGCGCGTCCACGCCTCCTCGGGGAACGACGCGAACAGTCGCACCGTCCCCTCGCGCACGACGCGCAGCTCGTCGACGAGATCGGCCATCGTCCGCGCATCGGAGCCCGCGGTGCGCGCGTAGTCGTTCTCCTCGAAGCCGGGGAGCGGCGTCGCGTCGGCGCGCGCCAGACGCAGCGCGCGATAGCCGAAGATGCGCTCGGCGTCGATCAGGTGGCCGACGACCTCGCGGATGGTCCACTTGTCCGGCGCGTAGCGGAACCCGCCGCGGGATTCGGGAATCGCCGCGAGCGCGGCGACAATCTCGCGTCCCGAGTCGCGCAGCGTCGCGACGACGTCCGCCTCGGGCACGTCGGCGACGTAGCGCGCGTAGAACGGGGCGTACTCGGTGTCGTCCGGCCGACCGCGGGTGAGCGTGGGCATGTGTCCTCCGAGATGAAGATCAGCGCGCGGGCACGGGTGCGGGCGCGGGGGCGCGGCGCCAGGCGAGCAGGAGCAGCCCCGCGGCAGCCACGCCGAGCGCAACGACCTGCGCCGACGTCACGGGCCCGACCATGTCGCTCTTGGCGCGGAAGAATTCCACGATGAATCGCTCGACGCCGGCCAGCACGCAGTAGACGCCGAACAGCCAGCCCGGCGCGTGCGCGTGACGACGCAACCGCCACAGGATGCCGAACATCGCGAGGCCGAGCACGACCTCGAGCAGCTGCGTGGGATAGACGCCCACGACGTCGGTCGGCGCGAGCGTCGACGGCAGGTTGGCGTGATACAGCTCGTTCATCACCTGCACCGTCGTGGGCGGCAGCCCCTGCGGAAAGCTGACGGCCAGCGGCCCGTTCCACACTCGGCCATAGTCGTCGCCCACCGCCCAGCATCCGGTGCGTCCGATCGCGTAGCCGGCGGCGATGCCGACCGCCGTGCCGTCGGCGATGCGGAGAAAGTTCAGCCGCTTGAAGCGTATCACGATGGCGCAGAGGGCGACGGCCCCGATGAAGCCGCCCCAGAACACGAACCCGCCGCGGGTGAAGAGCGCGCTCACGCTCCCCTGCAGCGCGGCGTAATAGACCTTCGCGCCGATGATCGTGCCGATGAGCGCGGCGAAGGTGACGTCGTTCATCACGAGTGGATCGTCGCCGCGCTGCTCGAGCACCTCCTGCGACACCCAGTGCGCCATGCCGAAGGCGGCCATCATCGCCAGCCCGAAGCCGGTGAGGTTCACCGGGCCCAGCGCGAACTCGAACGGGTGGTGCACGATCGGCATCGCCATCACTTGCCCCTGCGCAGGACGCGCGTCTTGGTCCACACCACCACGGCGGCGCAGTTCTGACCCGGCGTCATGAACTGCGCGGGCACGGCGGAGCCGCTGTACACCTCGATCGCCGCGACCTCGCCCGGCTGCACGAACGAGTCGAGATCGCCCGGCTCGAGCTGCTGCCACTGCGCCCCGTCCACGTACATCGTGACGCATCCATTGCCCTGCGAGGATCGCGTCGACGTGACCATCGCCTGCCCGTTCTGCTCCTGCACGCGGAGACCCGGGGTCGTGCGCAGGATGTCGGAGAACTTCATCGCGTTGCGCTTCTCGATCTGATCGGTGCCCATGAAGTAGCCACCGGCGGAGTTCCGCTTGCGATCGAGGAAGCCGACCTTCTGCAGCCCTTCGTCGCGGCGCTCGACGACTTCGACCGGCGAGAGCTCCGGGACGAAGGCGCCGAGCTGCACCGTCACCCTCGACGGCGCGCGCGACGAGAGATCCACGGCTACCTCCGTCGGGCGGTAGCCGATCTGCCGCACGACGATCGCCTGGGTGCCCGCGGGCAGGGAGTCGAGCACGAAGTCGCCGTTCGAGCGCGTGAGCGTGGCCGCGCTCGTCCCCATGAGCCCCACGCGCGCGCCGACGACCGGCGCACCGTTGCGGTTCACGACCTTGCCGAACACGCGAGCGGTGCCGCGCGGCTGGCGGATGGGGACACCAGCGCTGTCCTTCGCCGCGACCGTGGGAAGTGCCGCGACGCTCACGCTCCGCAGCGCGAGCATGCCGCCATCCTGCACCACGGGCACTTCGGCCGTGGCGCCGCCGTCCTTGCGCTGCGCCTGCAGCTTGGCGTCGTACTGCTCCGGCAGGCCGCAGAGACGATAGATCCCGTCCGCGCCGACGGTCGCCTCGCGCACGCGCGGCGGCTTCTTCGCGATGCGCAGGTTTGACGGCAGCCCCGGCGGATCGGGATCGTACCACACGAGCGACACGCGGGCGCCGACCGCTGCCGAATCGCTGTCCGGCTCACGAACGCGTCCGACGAGCGCGCCCGGGCCGAGGGCCCGCTTCGCCTCGGGACAGAACAGCTTGACGAGAAACTCGCCGGTCGGCACGGGGATCACCGTCCGCGTGACTTCGTTCGCGCCGATCTGGAGCGCCGGCGTCACCAGGCTGATGCCGAGGGTATCGAGCATCGGATGGTCGACGAGCACGCGATACGCGCCGGGCTTGATGCTGTCGATGAGGAAGCGCCCGAGCGAGTCGGAGATCCCCATGCGGGCTGTGCCCTCGACCGACACCAGCGCGCCCGCCAGCGGCCCGCCATGCAGGCTGTCGACGGTGACACCCTGGAGGTAGCCGACGGTGAGCGGAGCAGCAGCGGCGGGTGGCGCGGCGGGCTTGGCCGGCGCGCCCTTGACGGGGGCGCGAGGGGTGGGGCGCTGCGCCGCGAGCGGCAGGGCGAGCAGGAGCGCTCCGACGGTGTGAGCGGCGTATCGTGGCAGACGCATGTGGGGAATATAGGGCGAGGTCACTCGCTCTACCCGTGAATCCATCCTCGGGGTCCCGGCGTACGGGACGATACCTCCACCGGAGACCCACCGATGCGTCCGTCCCGTTTCCACTTCGTGCTCGCTGCCGGCCTGGCCCTGCCACTCGCCGCACGAGGGCAGTCCGCACCGGCCGCGACTCCTGGCGCTCGTCCAGCGCTCGCCCAGCTTCCCTCCGACTCGCTGGAACGGGCGCGCAAGTTCACGACGTGGCTGTACACCAACCAGACCGACAGCCTGTTCGCGTACATGGACTCGGCCGGGCAACAGGACATGAAGGAGCCGAAGGGATGGGAGGAGACGGTGGCGCAGCTCGCGATGCGCGCCGGCACCGAGGAGCAGCTGATCGGCGAGCGGTGGGTGACGCGACTCGGCAAGCGGCAATACTGGCGCACGGCGAAGTTCAGCGGGATGAGCGAGCCCTTTCTCGTGCGCTGGGTCATCGTCGCCCCCGGAAAGATCGGCGGGCTCGGGCTCGGTCCCGCCAGCTCGGCGCCACCAATCGATCCGTAGCCGGCGCGCGGCCGCGGCCCGCGGGAATGGAATCTGCCTTGTGTACGGCCACTCACAGCCAGGAGACACACATGGGTGGCAAGCCGAGCAACCACATGCAGAGCAATCGTCCGGAATCGGGCGGTGCAGACAAGGACATGCAGCGCGAAGCCTCAGGGCTGCTGGAGCGCGACAAGGCACGCTTCGCCGAGGACGAGACCGAGAAGCGCGCCCGCGAGGCGAGCGCCCAGCGCGACGAATCGGAGCGGAACCAGCCCGACTTTCCGTCCGAGTTCTCGATCGACACTCCGCGGAATCCGGATCCGAACAACCGATAGGTTGACGGAAGACGGGATGACGTCCTCCCGTCTTCCCATCCTCCCCTCACTTCCGCGGCGGCGCCACGAATCCGGTGAAGTGCCCCGTGTGCCGGAAGGACTGGCTGAACCGCTGTTCGGCGGGATCGTCCAGCGGCGCGGGCTCGATGTCGCTCAGCCGTGAGACGTCGATGCTGATCGTGCCGCGCGCATCGACCGGATTGTAGATGTTCGCGAAGCGCGCGCCGAACACCAGCTCGTCCGGCTTGTAGCTGGAGCGGGCGTGCACGGTCTGTGAGAAGGTCTCGTCGATGCCGCTCATCAGGATGTCGAACTCCGCGTCGTGCCGGAGCAGATCCGTGTGATCGAGGCCCCAGAGAGGGCTGGTCTCGTCGATCGGATGCACGATCGTCCAGCTGAGGGGGAAGAAGACGACCTTCGTGCGCTCGAGCTTGAGCTGATCGTACCGGCGGCCCGGTCCGTCGAGCCGGCTGTACAGCACCTTGGCCTCGAGCTCCATCAACTGGTTGCTGCGCGCGTTGGCGACGCGGAACATGAAGCCGGTCCGTCCCTGATAGGGCGCAATCACCGCCACGTGGCTGAACATGAGCGCCGCAGTGGGACGGGCGAACCGCGCGAACACGAGCCCCGTCAGCAGCGCGACGAAGAGCAGCCCGACGAGGGACTCGATCGCGACGAGCAGGTTCGCCGCGGCGCCGATCGGGTAGACGTTGCCGTAGCCGATCGT
>DASSIC010000254.1:0-2275 GCA_035692325.1 Gemmatimonadaceae bacterium
GCCGCGGCTCCGGTGGCCCGGAGGAAATCCCTGCGATCAGTCATCAGATGGCGTCGCTCGTGCTGGTGAAGTTGAAGTCGCGGACCTTGAGCGGCGGCACGATGATCGCCTGCCCGGGTCCACCCGACTCCGAGGCGCTGACGCGCTCGGGCCGGCCCATCATCAGCATGTTGTTCAACATGAAGATCGGGGACTCGTTGTAGCGGAGGTTCTTGACCGGACGCGTCACCTTCCCGTTCTCGATCAGGAAGGTGCCGTCGCGCGTGAGGCCGGTGAGCAGCACCGTGCGCGGATCGAGGAAGCGGATGTAGAAGAAGTGGGTGACGAGGATGCCGCGCGCCGTGCCGGCGATCAGCTCGTCCGTGCTCTTGCTCCCGCCGACGAACTTGAGCCCACCGGCGCCGCCCCCGAATCCGCCACCGCCACCTCCGCCGCCTCCACCACCTCCGCCACCGGTCGTCGGCGGCACGCCCTTCTGCTGCGCCCAATACCGGTCGTACGAGAAGTTCTTCAGGATGCCGTTCTCGATGTACACCACCTTCCGCAGCGGGAAGCCGGTGGCGTCGAACGGCTGCGCAAGGAGATCGGTGTCCGCGGGATCACTGTAGATGGTGACGCGCTCGTCGGCGATCTTTTCGCCGAGCTTCGTCCCGCCGCCCGGCTTGCTGAAGGTGCCGCGCCCCTCGTCGTTCGCGCGCGCGTTGAATGCACCGATCAGCTGCGGCATCACGTCGGCGACGGCCTGCGGCTCGAGCACCACGGTGTAGAGTCCCGGCTCGATCGCCTGCGGCTTGCGACTCGCGACCGCCTTGCGCGCCGCCACGCGTCCCAGCGCCGCTGGATCGATCGATCCCCAGTCGCGCGCCCCGGCGCTCGCCCAGCCGGAGCCGGTGGCGTCCGGCGTGCGCACGGTGGTGGAAAGGTCGGCCGAGCTGTTGCGATGATAGGCGAACAACCCATGGCTCGTCGCCACGGCGCTCGCGCCCGCGTTGGCCTGGAGGAATCCGGCGACGAACAGCTTCCCCGCGTCGGTGCCGGCCGCTTCCGCCGTATCGATGATCCGCTTCGCCGCGACCGCGCGCGTCTCCGGGGTGAGGCTCGCAGTGCGATCGAAGTAGCCGTTCACCGGCGCGTAGCTCTGCGAGCCCAGCTCCGGCATGGACTCCGGATCTTCGGGGCTGAGCTTCGCGAGCCGCTCGGCGAGATCCACCGTGCGACGCAGGCTCTCGTCGTCGAGGATGTTCGTCTGCGACGACGCACGGCGCTTGCCGATCGTCGACGTGACGGTGACCTGCGTGTTCGTCGTGCCGCCGCTGGTCGTGATCTCGTTCCCGGCGAAGCGCGTGTTGCCGCTCCAGCCGCTGGTGATGTTGACGCGCGTCTCGTCCGCCTTGGCGAACGAGAGCACGCGCTGCGCGAGCGCCCGCGCCTGCTCCTCGGTCAGAAAATCGGCGTCGGGTGCAAACAGGGAGCGCGGCATCACTCGCCCCTCCCGGTGCTCACGATGTTGACGTTGCGGAAACGCGCCGGCGGACAGCCGTGGCTCACGGAGTTCGACTGCGCCGGCTCACCCTTCCCATCGCCGAACGAGCCGCCGAGCCAGTACGACTTCGCCCCGCCGATCATGTCCATCGAGCTCCAGAACGCCGGCGTGTTCGCCTGATAGGCGACGTCCTTCAGCATGCCGGTGATCTTGCCCCCCTTCACCTCGTAGAACACCTGGCCAGAGAACTGGAAGTTGTAGCGCTGGTGATCGATCGACCACGAGCCGCGGTTCTTGACCACGATGCCGCGGTCGGTCGCTGCGACGATGTCGTTCAGGCCGATGTCCCTCGAGCCCGGGAGGAGCGACACGTTCGGCATGCGCTGGAACTGCACGCTGTCCCACGAGTCGGCGAAGGAGCAGCCGTGCGACTTGCGCACGCCGGTGAGCTTCGAGATCCACGCCGCCTGTTCGCGCGTCGTCTGGTAATCCCTGAACATCCCCTTCTCGATGATGTTCCACTTGTCGGCGGCGACGCCCTCGTCGTCCCACGCCACCCGCGCGAGCGAACCCTCTTGCGTGCGATCGCCCTGGATGGTCAGCAGGTCGCTCCCGTAGCGCAGCTTGCCGATCTTCTGCTCAGGCGGCGCGACGAAGCTCGTGCCGGCGTAGTTCGCCTCGTAGCCCATCGCGCGATCGAGCTCGGTGGGATGGCCGATCGACTCGTGGATCGTGAGCCACAGATTCGTCGGGTCGAGGATCAGGTCGTAGCGGCCGGGCTCCACCGACTTG
>DASSIC010000255.1:0-3595 GCA_035692325.1 Gemmatimonadaceae bacterium
AAGCGCACCGCGCGCTCTCGGTGCTGCTGCGCCAGCTGCGCGGGGTGACGAATCGCGACGGCGAATCCGCCGGCGCCAAGGTGTCGAGCGACATCGCGGCGGTTCGCGCCGTGTACGACGCCATCCTGAAGGAGAAGAACGACCGTCCCGAGGCTCGGCTCGCCGATCTCGATCAGCTCCGCACGATCGCCGCCGGCTACCCGTCGCGCACGGCGTTCCTCGCGGCCCTGGCGCTGGACCCGCCCTCGAACACCCAGGACCTCGCCGGGGGCTCCGAGTCGGAGACCGATGCCCTGGTGCTCAGCACCGTGCACAGCGCCAAGGGCAAGGAGTGGAAAGCCGTCTTCGTGATCTGGGCGGTGGATGGCTGGTTTCCGTCGTCGCGCGCGATCGAGGATCCGGACGAGCTGGAGGAGGAGCGGCGGCTCATGTACGTCGCGCTCACGCGCGCGAAGGACGAGCTGGCGGTCGTGTATCCGATGCAGGTCTACGGCAGTCGGAAGGGCGCGGAGTACTCGTTCGATCAGCTCTCGCGCTTCCTCGACCGCGGCGTGCGCGCCACGATGCAGCGCGTCGTGGTCGAGGAGCCGGGCGACGTGCCGGCACCCGCGCCGCTCACGCAGCCGGTGGTGGACCTCAGGGCGCTGATGCGGGGACGGTTCGCGAAGTAGAGGAGGGTCCGGCTAGGCGCTTCACGACGTCGAACGGCTTCTTCGCGTCGTCCGCCTTGGCGGCGGCGATGACCTCCGCCACCGTGCGCCGCAGGTCCCCACTGTTCTTCGCCAGCAGCGCGTCGAAGGCGTCGAGATCGGTGAGATAGACCCGCCGCGACATCAGCACCGCGTTGTCGAGCTTCACCCGCTCCACGGAGCGGATGCTGATCGTCTTGAGCTGCGGCGCGAGGTCGTGCAGCAGCGACGCGCGCGCCGACGAGAACAGCGTCTCGCGCGCCGCGAGGCGATCGGCCACCGGGCCCGCGTCCTCGCCGGGATGCGCCTTGAACGCGGAATCCACCTGTCCGTACAGCGCCGCCCAAAAGCGGCCCAGCACCTTTTCGTCGTCCCAGCGCGCCGCCACTTCCGCGGCAGC
Source organism: Gemmatimonadaceae bacterium (assembly GCA_035692325.1). Taxonomy (GTDB): domain Bacteria; phylum Gemmatimonadota; class Gemmatimonadetes; order Gemmatimonadales; family Gemmatimonadaceae; genus AG11. Next base: position 1,090 of record DASSIC010000255.1, read on the forward strand.
CGCGGGCTGCCCGCGACTCAGGAAGAAGCGCTCGGCGCCGCGCGACCCCACGAAGTTGGCGAAGCTCTCGTTGAACACCGCGCCACCCGGCGCGTAGTAGGTGTTGTGCGTGAGTTCGTGGATCACCGTGTTCGCGAGTGTCAGCGAGTCGCTGCGGAGTGTCGACGGCAGGAGCGGATCGTTGAACCACCCCAGGGTGCTGAACGCCGACACCGCACCGAGCCGCGTGTCGAAGCCGCGCGCGTTGAGCGCACGCTCCTGTCGGCGCGCTTCGTCGAAGTCGAAGTAGCCCTTGTACGGCACGCGGCCGACGACGGGAAACCACCACGTGTACGCCTTGAGGCGATCGCGATACGCGCCCGACACCACGAGGGTGAGCGTATCGTGACCCGTCTCGCTGTACGAGGTGAAGCTCTCCCCGACGTCGAGGCCGAGCGAATCACGCGCGAACGCGCGTGCCGCCAGAACGAGCTGGAGCTTGGCCCGAAGCGCGGGCGTGGTGGCCGTATCGGCGAGCAGAGCAGCGAGAGGGCGTCGTCGAAGGAGGATCTTCGACTCTTCCCACGCGCCGCGGAGGAGGTAGCGCCCGGTGGGCACGAGCACGAGGTACCCGACCACCAGCAACACGAGAGCGGCGAGCGCGCGCCTCGCTCGCCGCACCCACATAACTCGTTTATTATCAGTCACTTCCACGCTTGATCATTCGTCCGCCGCCTTTGACGCGAGGGGTCGCGGTCGCTATTGTTTCTAAGATGTCCTTCGTTCATCTCCACTGCCACTCGGAGTACTCCCTCCTCGATGGCGCCAACCGCATCGACGACCTGATCTCGAGGGCGCTGGAGCTTGAGCAACCGGCGCTCGCGATCACGGATCACGGGAATCTGCACGCGGCCTGGGAGTTCCAGGAGAAGGCGAAGAAGGCGAAGCTCAAGCCCATCATAGGCATGGAAGCCTATGTGGCGCCGGGCGACCGCCGGGTGAAGGGACGCCCGGCCCCCGGGGTGAAGCCGTACTACCACCTCGTGCTGCTGGCCCGCGACCTCGCCGGCTATCGCAACCTGGTGAAGCTCTCCTCCCTCGCCTACACCGAAGGGTTCTACTCCAAGCCGCGCGTCGACCGCGAGCTGCTCGCGAAGTACAGCGAAGGGCTGATCGTCAGCTCGGCCTGCCTCGCCGGCGAGATCGCCAGCAACCTGGAGGCGGGAAACGAGGAGGGCGCTCGTGAAGCCGCCTCCTGGTACGCCGACGTCTTCAAGGACCGCTACTACCTCGAGGTGCAGGCGCACGACTCCGAGGGACAGGCGAAGCACAACGCGTCGATTTTCAAGCTGGGGGCGGAGCTCAATCTCCCCGTCATCGCGACCAACGACGCGCACTTCCTCAAGGCCGACGACCACGACGCGCACGACATCCTGCTCTGCATCGGACTCGGGAAGGACTACACCGATCAGAACCGGATGCACTACGACCGGGGGCTGTACTTCAAGAGCGCCCCCGAGATGCGGCAGCGCTTCCCCGACCGCGCGGACGTCCTCGAGAACACGCTGAAGATCGCCGACGAGGCGGGCTTCGCGTTCGAGAAGAAGTACTATGTGCCGTCGTTCCCCCTTCCCCCCGAGGTGAAGACGGAGAACGAGTTGCTCGTGCAGCTCGCGACCGCGGGTGCGCATGAGCGCTACGGTTCGGAGCTCTCGGCCGAGGTCAAGGAACGGCTGGAGTACGAGCTCGGCGTGATCACGAAGACCGGATACGCCGGGTATTTCCTCATCGTCTACGACTTCATCAAGGCGGCGCGCGATCTCGACATCCCGGTGGGACCGGGCCGCGGCTCGGCCGCCGGCTCGCTCGTCGCCTACGCGCTGCGCATCACCGACGTCTGCCCGCTCAAGTACGACCTCCTGTTCGAGCGCTTCCTGAACCCGGAGCGCGTCTCGATGCCCGACATCGACGTCGACTTCTGCTTCGAGCGGCGCGGCGAGGTGATCGAGTACGTGCGGCAGAAGTACGGCAAGGCGTCCGTCGGCCAGATCGTCACCTTCGGGACGATGAAGTCGCGCGCCGCGATCAAGGACGTGGGCAGGACCCTTGGCTTCACGCCGGCGGAGACCGACGCGCTCGCGAAGCTGATCCCGAATGGGCCGGCGTTCAGCCTGACGGTGAAGGACGCGGTGACCCAGGTGCCGGAGATCAAGAAGCTGTACGGCACCGACGAGCGGTACACGCGGCTGCTCGACTACGCGATCGCCCTCGAAGGGCTGTCGCGCCACACGGGCGTGCATGCCGCCGGCGTCGTTATCGCGCCCGGTCCGCTCGACGAATACGTCCCGATCCTCACCGTCAACAGCAAGGGCGCCGGCGCGGGGAACGAGGAGCAGGTGACCGTCACGCAGTACGACATGAACTGCCTCGAGAAGGCGGGCATGTTGAAGATGGACTTCCTGGGGCTCACGACGCTCACGGTGATCCGCGACGCGCTCGACAACGTCCAGGCACGCACGGGTACGCG
>DASSIC010000256.1:0-3800 GCA_035692325.1 Gemmatimonadaceae bacterium
TGGGCGGCGACAAGCGGCCGGTGGCGGTGTTGTTCAGCGACATCCGTGGGTTCACCGCGCTCTCCGAGACGATGAACCCCGACGCGATGGCCACACTGCTGACCGAGTACTTCACCGAGATGGTGGAGTGCGTGTTCCGGCACGGCGGCATGTTGGACAAGTTCATCGGCGACGCAGTGATGGCGCAGTGGGGCGCCCCACTCGGCAACGCGGACGACGCCGATCGCGCCATGCAGGCGGCGATCGACATGATGAAGGCGCTGGACGAGCTGAACATGCGGTGGCGCAAGGAGGGAAAGCCCACGCTCGAAATCGGCATCGGCCTGAACTACGGCGAAGCGTTCGCCGGCAACATCGGCTCGGAGCGACGGCTGGAGTTCACCGTCATCGGCGACACGGTGAACACGGCGAGTCGCCTCTGTTCGGCGGCCGGGCCCGGCGAGATCCTGATCTCCGACGAGATGCGCAAGGCGCTGAAGTCGCCGCCCAAGCTCACCAAGCGCCCGCCCATGGAGCTCAAGGGGAAGAGTCAGCCCGTGCCGGTGTACCGCGTGAAACTCGGGTGATGCCCAGCGCGCCGCCCCCCGGGTACGTTCGCGTCACCGCGGGACGGTGCGCGGCCGTGACCCGGGCCGAGCTCGAGGACGACGCGCGCGCGCTGCTGGCGGATGGGACCCTGTACGAGGCGGCCGCGCGCAACCTCGGCGCGCGCGCGCTGGAGGGCCGCGGGGTGTCGTACGCGGTCGCGCTGCCCGTCACGGGGTCGCGAGTGGTCGTGCGGCACAATCGGCACGGCGGCCTGCTCGCCGGGATCACCAAGGACTATTTCCTCCCGCCGACCCGCGCGCCCTACGAGCTGGGCGTGTCGCTGCGGCTCGCGGCGCTGGGGGTCCGGACGCCACCGGTGTTGATGTATGGAATCGAGTCCGTGTATGGACTGCTGCGGAGGGCGGACGTCGTGACGCTGGAGGTTACGGGAGGGCGCGACCTGGCGTCCTATCTCATGCCGGGAGAGGTGCCCGCCCTCCGCTCCGAGGCGTGGCGCGCCACCCGCGCGCTCGTCCGTTCGCTCAACGCCGCCGGCGCTCGCCATCACGACCTGAACGTCAAGAACGTGCTGCTCACGGACGGCGAGGGCGGACTGGTGGCGTGGATCCTCGACGTCGACCGGGTGAAGTTCGGTCAGTCGCACGCGGCGAGCGTGCGGGTCGGCAACGCGACCCGGTTGCTCCGCTCGGCGCGCAAGTGGCGGGACGAACGCGGTGCGGTGTTCGACGAGCAGGAGCTCGCGTCGCTCGGCGCGGTGCACGAGGAAGTCCACGAACTGTAGTCCTGTTCCCCCGCCGATGCCCTCCACATCCCCGACCAGTCTGTTCGGCTCATACACGGCGCACGCTGAACGCGTGCGACCACTCGTCGTGTTCGCGCACAAGGGGCACGACTGGATTCGCGGCAGCGAGCAGTGTCTGCTGGACCTGGTGTCCGGCCTGGACCGCAGCCTGTTCCGGATGCTCGTGCTGACGAATGGTCGCATGCTCGCCGGCGAGGTGGAGCGGCGCGGCGTGGAAGCGGTGATGGTGAAGCACTGGAGCGGCGGGGCGCTGCTGAACGGCCACACCAGGTTCAGGGTGACGCGGCTCATGCGTGAGCGGGGTGCGGCGCTCGTGCATGCGAACATGGCGGTGACGCTCCCGCTGGTGATTCCGGCGGCGCGCCGGCTCGGCATCCCCGTGCTCACGCACCTGCACACGCCGTACGTCTCGCTGCGCGAGCGTCATGGCGCGCTGGTGCGGCAATCGACTCTCGCGGTCGGGGTGGCCGAGCACGTGGTCGCGCCGCTGCGCGCCGGCATGTTCACCCCCGCTCGCGTGCGCGTCGTGGACAACGCCGTGAACGCCGATCGGCTCGCCGGCGGCGACGCGCGCGCGCTGCGGGCTGCGCTCGGCATTGCGCCCTCGGCGTTCGTCGCCAGCGTCGTCGGCTCGCTCATCGGGCGGAAGGGTCAGCGCACCGTCGTGCGCGCGGTGGCGCACGCGCGGGAGCGTGGCGTCGATCTGCACGCCCTGCTCTGCGGCGACGGCGAGGACGACACCGCGCTGCGCGCACTCGCGACGTCACTCGGGATCGCGCCCGCGGTGCACTTTCTCGGCATGCGTCGCGACGTCGGTGCCGTGCTCCGCGATGCGACGGACGTCCTCGTGTCGAGCTCGCACGAGGAGGCGCAGCCGTTGAGCGTGCTCGAGGCGCAGTGGCTGGGGGTGCCCGTCGTGGCGTCCGACATTCCCGCACATCGCGAGGCGATGCCGAGCGTCGCCGGCGGCGCGCTGTTTCCGCTCGATGACGCCGAGTCGCTCGCGCAGCAGTTGGCCGAACTCGCAGGAGCGCCCGAGCGACGGCGCGCGATGGCGGCCGAGGGACATGCCTATGCGCGCGCCCGCTACGACATGCGCCGCTACGTGCGGGCCTTCGAGGCGCTCTATGGCGAGCTGCTCTCGGGCGCCGCCCGTGCGCGGTCGCCGATTGCCGGGCGGCTGACGCCGCCGGCGGGGTGGAATGCGGTGCTCAGCGCGAGCTGATGCGGCATTCGCTCGTCCTCACCACGTACAACTGGCCCGACGCGCTCGCCCTCGTGCTCGCGAGCGCGTTGCGGCAGACGCAGCGCCCGGGTGAGGTGATCGTCGCCGACGACGGTTCAGGCGAGCCCACGGCGGCGGTGGTGCGGGCATACCAGCCGCGCTTCGACGCGGCGGGCATCCCGCTGCATCACGTGTGGCATCCCGATGAGGGATTTCGCGCCGCGGCGATCCGCAATCGCGCGCTGGCCCGCGCGACCGGCGACTACATCCTCCTCATCGACGGCGACTGCGTGCTGCATCGCGACTTCGTGGGGTCGCATCTCGCGTTCGCCCAACCGGGGACGTTCGTGCAGGGGACGCGCGTGCTGCTGGACGAGGCGCGCGCCGCTCGCGCCCTGGCGGATGGCGAAACGCACTTCAGCGCATTCGAGAAGGGAATAGGGAATCGACTCAACGCGCTGTCGCTCGGCTGGCTCTCCCCACTCGTGCCGACGCCGAGCGATCCGCTCAAGGGAGTGCGCAGCTGCAACATGGGCTTCTGGCTCGCCGATGCGAAGCGGGTGAACGGCTTCAACGAGCGATTCGTCGGGTGGGGGCGCGAGGACAGCGAGTTCGTCGCGCGTCTCGTGAACGCCGGCGTGCGCCGGCGAAAGCTCAAGTTCGGCGGGATCATGTACCACCTCTGGCACCCCGAGCGCCCGCGCGACGCACTGGACGCGAACGACGAGCTCCTGCGTGCCGTGCGTGAGGCCGGCGCAGTGTGGGCCGAGGACGGGATGGACAAGTACGCGAGGACGGGATGACGGGACGACGGGACAACGGATGACGGTCTTCCCGTCCTCCCGTCCTCCCGTCCTCCCGTCTACCTTCACGAATGCTCACCACCCCTCCCCGCCGAGTCGGGATCGTGATGATGAGCGCCGTGGGCGACGCGGTGCACGTGACGTGGGTACTCCAGCCCGGCGCCGCGTCGCTCGTGCGGGGCCATTGGGCGGTGGACGAGATCGTCGAGTTCAACCGTTCGCTGGGCTGGCGCGCGTATCCCGCCGTGCGCGGCGAGCTCGCGCAGCGTCCATTCGACGTCGTGCTCGCGCTCCAGGTCTACTTCAAGGCGGGGCTCGTCACGTCGTTCACGCGCTCGCCCGTGAAGCTCGGCTTCGACCGCACGCGGGCACGTGACCTCAACTGGCTGTTCACGACGGACCGCATTCCCCCGCGCGAGGG
>DASSIC010000257.1:0-2990 GCA_035692325.1 Gemmatimonadaceae bacterium
ACAAACAAGCAGGCATGAACCGTTCGCCTGTTTGTTTGCGCGGGTCGCTTGCCACCGCCGCCGCGCTTCGCGCGGCCCGACCGGGGCGATCATGGGAAGATTCGTCTCATCCCATGTTTCAGCAGCGGTGCGTTGAAATTCATCAGAAGTCCCACAGGCAGTCCTGTCGTCCGCAAGTACGACCGGACCTGGCATTCGTGGAGCATGCGCAATTTCGGCACTGCCTTCAGCTCCACGAGAACGACACTCGCTACGATCAGATCGATCTGCTGTCCCGGAATTTCCCACGTGCGATATCTCACGACGATTCGCTTGTCGCTTTCAAAGGGAATGCCTTCGGCTGCAAGTTCGAGCCGGTACGCCGTGTGGTAGATGCGCTCCTTGAATCCCGGACCCAACTCGCGATGTACCGCGATGCCACAGCCAGTCGCCTTGGTTACGATCGCCTCGTGCTCACGCGGAAGGTCCGCATACTTCTTCAACATACAGCCTCCCCTCTTCGGTTCTTCGAGTCTTCGGTTCTTCGGTGTTCAACCGTCAGTACGTGTCAGCGTGACAGTGAAGGTTGTTGATTGATCCGGACCTCCCTTCCCGACCACGTGCTGAACTTCACGTGCCGCCCGTCGGTGTCCAGCACAATCGCGCCGTCCTGGTCGGTCCTGAAGACGAGCGCGTGGCGCTCGCGATAGCGCTGCAGCACCGCCGGGGCGGGATGGCCGAAGCGATTGCCGCGCCCCTCGCTGAACACCACGGCGGCGGGCCGTGCGGCGTCGAGGAACGGCACCGTGCTCGAGAAGGCGCTGCCGTGGTGCGGCGCCTTCAGCACCGTGATCGGCGCGCCGGAGAGCAGCGGCGCGACCGCCCGCTCCCCTTCCGCCGCGATGTCGCCGGGCAGCACGATCGAGACGTCGCCGAATCGAAGCTCGAGGACGATCGAGTCCTCGTTGCGGACGCGCTGCCGCTCCCATTCGGGCAGCGGCGGGTGAAGGACGCGGACCTCGACGCCCCCGGCGCGCTCGCGGTCGCCGGCCACGACGGTGCGCCACGCGATGCGCGCGGCGTCCGCCTGCGCGGCGAGCCCGCGCAGCGCTGGATGCGGAGGGACCGGCACCCCTTCCCAGACCACGTGCGGTTCGAAGCGGCGCAGGATCGACGCGGCGCCGCCGATGTGATCGGCATCGCCATGCGTGAGCACGAGCGTGTCGATGCGCCGCACGCCGAACATGCGCAGCGCCGGGGCGACGATGCGCTCGCCCATGTCGAGGGCCCCGCCCGGGAGCCCTCCGGCGTCGACCAGCAGGGTCCGCTTGTCGGGCAGCTCGACGAGCGCGGCATCCCCTTCGCCGACGTCGAGGAAGGCAACCCGGAGGAACCCGGCGCCACGCGGCGGAACCGGTGACTGGGTGGCCGCACGCGGCGCCGCGAGCATCAGCAGCCCCGCGCACGCGAGGCCGCCGGCCGCCGGCAGCGCGTGACGCCGCGCCGCGAGGAGCCACACGCAGAACCCGTAGTACGCGCCGACGAGCCACCACGCGGGGGGCACGAGATCGCGCGAGAGCCACGGCGCGACGTCCACGAGGCGGGCCGAGCGGACGAGACCCGCCGCGCCAAGGTGCGCCACGTAGCCGCAGAGCAGCGCCATCCGATCGCTGACGAGCGAAGCCGCCAGCGTTGCCATCGCCGCGCCCTGGGTCACCGTCATCAGCGGAATGGCCGCGAAGTTGAGCAGGAGGCCGGCGACGGTGATGCGCGAGAAGAGCACGGCGCTCGCCGGCGCGAGCGCGATCTCGGCGCACACGGTGGCGATGAACAGGCCGACGGCGATCCTGCAGATCGCTGGCGCGGCTGGCCTGAAGGCCAGCACTACCGAAGCGGGCGCGGCTGGGCTGAAGGCCAGCACCACCGAAGCGTGTGTCCACAGCCGTGGGGCGCCGAGCAGGATGCCCAGCGTGGCGCCGAAGGAGAGGATGAACCCGCCGTCGAACGCGGAGAGCGGAGACGCCGCGAGCGCGCCTGCCGCAGCGACGGCCAGCGTGTTCAACGGCGGCCCTCGGTGATCCAGCATCCGCCCCGCCAGGTACACGCAGGCGGCCGTCACCGCGCGCGAGACCGACGCGCCGCCCCCCGCCACCTGCCCGTAGAACACCAGCGCCACGATGACGAGCGCGGCAGACGCACGGGGACCGATCGGGGTGGCGCGGACAACGAGCAGCAGGATCGCGGTGAGGATCGCGATGTTGCCCCCCGAGATCGCGATGACGTGATACGTGCCGGCTTCCTGGAGCCGCCGCTCGTCCTCGTCGGACAGACCCGATCGATCGCCCACCACGATGGCGGACGCAATCGCGCCCGACGGCGCGCTGTAGCAGCCGATGCGGCGCGCCAGCTGCCGCCGGGCCCAGGCACGCGCGGACGCCGCCGCTTCGTCGATCGCGCGGCCGCGCGCCACGATCTCGACGAGCGCCGCGCTCTTGACGCTGCCGGCCAGCACGACCCCACGGCGCGCCTGCCCGCGAGTCTCGTCCGGCAGCCCTGGGTTTCCGTAGAAGGTCGGCCGCCGCAGCAACGCGGGAACGCGGATCCTCCGCCGGGCGCGCCATGCGTCGACGTGCTCGAGCGCGGCGCTGCCCCCGATCGAAACGCGCGCTCCGCCGCGCGCCGGCCGCCGGACGTCGAGCGTCAGCGACACGCCGAACGGCGTGACCGTGGCATCCTCGCGAAGCTCTCCCTCGAGCAGAACAGGTGCGTTGCGATCCTCGAGGCGGCGGGCCTCGAACCAGGCGAGGAGCGGCGGACGATACGCGTCACCGGCCGTCGTCGCCCCGAGCGACACCCCGGCGACGAGGCCGCCCACGGCGACCGCCCACGCGACGCCGTCCCCGTCGCCGTCGCCGTACCATCCGGCGGCGGCGATCAGCGCGACGCAACAGGCCGCCGCGGCGCAGAGTGGAGACGAGTCCGAGAGACGCGTGGCGGCAAGCAGGCCGATC
>DASSIC010000258.1:0-3460 GCA_035692325.1 Gemmatimonadaceae bacterium
TGAAGACGCAATCAAGCTCGAGCTCGAGGGGGAGACGAAGGACGACATCCTCAAGGAGCTCATCGCCCTCCTCAAGCTCGACGAGAAGTCGGAGGGGATGCTGTACAAGATGCTCAAGCGACGCGAGAATCTCGGCTCGACCGGGATCGGTCGCGGCATCGCGATTCCGCACTGCCGCTCGCTCGTCGTGAACAAGCTGCGCGTCGCCTTCGGGCGGAAGCCGCGCGGGGTGGACTTCAAGGCGATCGACGAGAAGCCGGTGAACTTCTTCTTCCTGATCGTCGCGCCGCCGCTGGAAGTGTCGAATCAGTATCTGCCCGTGCTGGGCAAGATCGCGCAGTTCTCCAAGGAGCCCGACGTGCCGCAGCGGCTGCTCGGCCTCACGGAGCCGAGGCAGTTCCTGGAGCTGCTGAAAGAGAAGGGAGTGTGACGGTGAGGCCGTGAGGCCGTGAGGCCGGAACGACGAAGGGCACACCGGACCGAGTCCGGTGTGCCCTTCTGCTTCACTGCCTCACTGCCTCACTGCGTTATTCCCACTCGATCGTCGCCGGGGGCTTGGAGCTGACGTCGTAGACGACGCGGTTCACCCCGTTCACCTCGCGGATGATGCGGTTGGAGATGCGCGCCATCACGTCGTGCGGGAAGGGGTACCAGTCCGCCGTCATCCCGTCGGTGCTCGTGACGGCGCGCAGCGCGACGACGTTGTCGTAGGTGCGCTCGTCCCCCATCACACCCACGCTGCGCACCGGCAGCAGCACGGCGAACGCCTGCCAGATCTCGTCATAGAGATCCGCACTGCGGATCTCTTCCAGATAGACGGCATCGGCATGGCGGAGCACCTCGAGCGACGGCTCCGTCACCTCGCCGAGCACGCGGATGGCGAGTCCCGGTCCCGGGAAGGGATGACGGCCCACCATCTCCTCGGGGAGACCGAGCTCGCGGCCCACGTTGCGCACCTCGTCCTTGAACAGCTCGCGCAGCGGCTCGATGAGCGCGAACTGCATGTCCGGGCGCAGACCGCCCACGTTGTGATGCGTCTTGATCGTCACCGACGGTCCGCCGGTCGGTGACGAGCTCTCGATCACGTCGGGGTACAGCGTGCCCTGCACGAGAAACTTCGCGTGCGTGCCCGCCTGCGCCGTGGCCTCCTCGAACACGTCGATGAAGGTGTGCCCGATGGCGCGGCGCTTCGCCTCCGGCTCCGACACGCCGTGCAGGGCGGCGAGGAACTGCTTCGACGCGTCCACGGTGACGAGCTTGATCCCCATGTGGCGGTGCATCGTCTGCTCCACCTGCGTGCGTTCGTGCAGACGGAGCAGCCCCGTGTCCACGAACACGCAGGTGAGCTGGTCGCCGATGGCGCGATGCACCAGCGCGGCGGCCACCGAGCTGTCCACGCCGCCGGAGAGCCCGCAGATCACCTGCGCATCGCCCACCTGCCGACGGATCTTCGCGACCTCGTCGTCGATGAACGCGCCGGGCGTCCAGCTCGGCGCCGCGCGGCGTATGGGCAACTTCAGGGTGAAATTGTACCCCATAGATCGGCTTCGTCTCGTGCTCGAACGCCGACACCGGATTGCCCGGCCCGGCCGCCGTGACGCGGAATCCGGGGGGCGCATGCTCCACGTGATCGCCGTGGCTCATCCACACCGTGGTCGTCTCGGCAGGCGAGAAGCCGCGAAAGAGCGCGCTCTCGCGCGTCGGATGGATCTCGTCCCGGCCGTACTGCCGCTGGGCGCCGCGCTTCACCTCCCCGCCCTGCAGCTGCGCGATGAGCTGCATGCCGTAGCAGACGCCGAGCACGGGAGCGACGTCGAACAACGCGACGTCGGCGGTCGGAGCGTTGTCGCCGTAAACGGAGTTCGGCCCGCCGCTGAGGATGATGCCGGTCGGCTTCCAGTCGCGAATCCACTGGAGCGACCGCGTGGGAGGATGGATCTCGGAGTAGACGCGCGCCTCGCGCACGCGACGCGCGATGAGCTGAGTGTACTGTGAGCCGTAGTCGATGATCAGGATGCGGCTCGATGCCGTCATGTCTGCCAATGCGCCGGGTCCAACGTCAGGAACTCCACCTTCTTCTCCGTGAGATCGAGGATCGCGGCGCGCGGCGTTCCGAACACCCAGCCGCACGACTCGCCAGGGTTCACGATGAGCGTGTCGCCGCGCGTCTTCATCTCCTGCTGGTGCGTGAAGCCGTGCACCACGATGCTGTGGCCCTCGATGCTGCGCGGCAGCACGTCGCCGATGTCGTGCACGACGAGGATGCGCTGCCCGCCCACCTCGAAGCTGTGCGGGCTCTCGAACAGCTCGGCGCCGAAGCCGGCGGTCGCACGCGCGCGCAGCCCCTGCTGGTCGCCGTCGTTCTTCCCGAACACGCCGGCGAGCGACATGCTGGCCTCCTCGATCGGACGCAGCGCGAAGGGCGAGCAGTAGTCGCCCGCGTGGATGAGCATCGACACCCCGGACGCCTGCATCATCTTCACGAACTCCGCGATCGCCGGCACCCGGTCGTGACTGTCCGCCATCAACCCGACGCGCATCAGCCCTTTCTCCACTCGGGGTGGTCCTGCTCGAGCCGGACGAGATCCTCGTACGTCTCGCGCGCCGTCACGACGGCGTACCGGTCGCCATCGACCAGCACCTCCGCGCCGCGCGGCCTGGTGTTGTAGTTGGACGCCATCACGTAGCCATAGGCCCCGACGTCGTGCACGGCGAGCAGATCGCCGGCCGCCGCCTGGGGCAGCTCGCGGTCGAGCGCGAGGAAGTCGCCGCTCTCGCAGACCGGCCCCACGACGTCGGCCTTCATCTGCCCCACCGGCGCGGCCACCGGCTCGATCCGGTGAAAGGCATCGTAGTGCGACGGGCGAATGAGCTCGGTCATCCCCGCGTCCGTCACGAGGAAGTGCCGTCCCCCGCTGTACTTGCGATAGAGCACGCGCGTGAGGAGCATCCCCGAGTTGCCGACGACGAACCGCCCCGGCTCCATCAGCAGCGTCAGTCCGGTCGGAAGGACGCGCGGCACGAGCGCATGCGCGAAGCGCTGCAGGTCGGGCGACTCCTCGTCGTCGTACGACACGCCCAGCCCGCCCCCGATGTCGAGGTAGCGGAGCGTGTCCACTCCCGAGGCGCGAATCTGGTCGAGCAAACCGACGAGACGCTCCACGCCGTCCAGATACGGATCGAGCCGGAAGAGCTGCGACCCGATGTGCATGTCGAGCCCCAGCAGCGCCGTATGCGGCAGCGCCGCCGTTAGCCGCGCCACCGAGAGCACGTCGTCGAACGGGATGCCGAACTTGGCGCCCTTCTCCCCGGTCTTGATGTATCGGTGCGAGCTGTCGACGGTGACCTCCGGATTCACACGGAGCCCGACGCGCGCCGTCTTTCCGACCTCGCCAGCGATGCGATCGATCGCCCGCAGCTCGGCCTCCGACTCGACATTGATCAGCGACACGTCAGCCAG
>DASSIC010000259.1:0-4194 GCA_035692325.1 Gemmatimonadaceae bacterium
CAGCAACAGCCTGCTGGGAATCTTCTGGGGGGTGGTGCTCTTCCAGGAGTTGCGGGATGCGGACTGGCGTCGATGGGCAGGGGTGATCGGCGGCGCGCTGCTGATGTTCGCCGGCGCGACGGCGCTGGCGTATGCGTCGTCGGCGCACGCGACGCCGGGTAACGCGACGCGAGGGGTGATCGCCGCGCTCAGCGCCGGCGTGCTCTGGGGCACGATGTACATCCCGTATCGCAAGGCGTACCTGACCGGCATGAGCCCACTCTCGTTCATCACCTTCTTCACCGTCGGCGAGCTGGTGACGATGACCGTCATCGCGACGGTGTTCTCCGGTGGAGTGGGACCGCTCTGGCGTGAGCTGAACGCCGCCCTCCCCGTGCTGTTCTGGCTGCTGCTCGGCGGCTTCGTGTGGGTGATCGGCGATCTCTTTCAGCAGTACGCGGTGAAGTACGCGGGGATCACGCGCGGCATTCCCCTGTCGAACACCAACCAGCTGTGGGGGCTGCTCTGGGGGGTGCTGGTCTTCTCCGAGCTGCGCGGCTCGTCGTCGACGCTGTTCACCCAGGTACTCGGCGGCTCGGTGGTGATGGCGATGGGTGCGGCGGTGATCGCCCTCTCCACGGTGAGCCGGCGGGAGCACGAGCGGTGGCGTGAGACGGCGGCACGCGAAGCCGAGCGGTATGGCGTGGACGCCGGGTTCACGCGGGCGAGCGCGATGGGCGAGTCGGCGCACGCGACGGCGTTCGGCCGCGGGTGGATCGACTGGACGATCGTCGGCGGGGCGACCGCCGTGCTGGTGGGATTCGCCAGCGTCGCGCGGGCGCCGCAGATCCACGCGCACTGGGGGTGGGCGTCGGCGCTGGTGGTCGTGATGCTGGGCGTCGCCGCCGCGTGCGGCGCCGCGCTGTGGAGAACGACGCGTTTCAGCTGATGCCGGCCGGCCGGCCGGCGTTCACTTCGCCGGCTCGTAGCACAACAGCGTGCTGCCGTTGCTGAACGTCCGCGACTTCGTCGGCTTCAACGTCACGCGCTTCGTGATCCCGTCGAACATCGTCCGTCCCTTGCCGATCACCAGCGGGTTCACGACGAGCTGATATTCGTCGATCAGGAGATGCGGCGTGAGCTGCGCGACCAGGGTGCCGCTGCCGAGGATGGCGATGTCCTTGCCCTCCGTCTCCTTGAGCTTCCGGATCTCCGTCACGAGATCGCCCTTCATCAGCGTCGTGTTGCTCCACGTGACGTCGGCCAGGGTGCGCGAGAACACGATCTTGTGCATCCGGTTCATCCCCTCGGCCACCGCGGGCATGCTGGCGTACGCCTGTGGTGTGGGCCAGAAACTCGCCATCATCTCGTAGGTGACGCGGCCGAAGAGGAGGATGCCGTCGCCGCTCGCATTGCCGGACACGAACTCGTTCCACTCGGCATCGTCGGGCGCCTTGTGGAAGAAGCTCATGTCGCCCGCCTCGTCGGTGAAGTAGCCGTCGAGGGTGACCTGGTTGAAGACGGTGAGTCGTCGCATGAGGTATCCGGCTAGGCCGCGCCGTCCGGCGCGTCGGTGCGAGAGCGGGAAAACACGAGCAGATTCGCGGGCGCGTCGGCTTCCTCAACGAGTCGATAGCCGAGGCGCTCGGGGATTCGCACGCTCGCCACGTTGTCGCGGTCGCAGCGGATCTCGATGCGGTCGACACGCAGCACGTCGAATGCCACCTGCGTGAGCGCTTCGGCGGCCTGCGTAGCCAGCCCGCGCCCCGTGTGATGCACCGCGAGCCAGTATCCGATCTCCACCGCGCCAGGCCCGACGCGCGGATACAGCCCGCAACCGCCGAGCACTTCGCTGTCGTCCGGGCTGAACATCCCGTAGACCCATTCGGTGCCCGCTGCAAAGTCGGCGGCGTGCTTCGCGAGCCGATCCTCGAGCGAGGCGCCGGGGACGCGACCGTCCACGACCCATGGAGTGAAAGCCCGGAGATGTGCGTCGCTGACGGAGAGCGTCCGCGCGAGCGAAGGCGCGTCGTCGCGCGTCCAGGGGCGCAGCGAGAAGTCCGGCAGCGTGATCAACCAGGGTGGCATGCGTGGCATCTAGCTCGCTGCGGTCACGATGAAGAGATCGTTTTCCGAGACGCCGGCATCGGCCGCCCCACTGGCACGACCACCGTTCTCGCGGACGATGCGATCATACAGCGCCTGCGCGCTGGCCGGCAGTATCGCGGGGGCCGCCGCCGTCGGCATCTGTCGCCACGTCTTGCGGCCGTGGAAGGTATCGAGCCACGCCCCTTCCCACCCATCGACCTCGAGCCACCGCAGCACCGCCAGCTCGCCGAACATCGCGGCGCCGTTGAAGGTGACGAGCGGCCTGGAAGTGTTATTGTTGATTGTTACGGCAAACGGCCATCACGACGCGGAGGCGGCAGCGATGTCTCGGGCTTTTCTGAGGGATGATGCGGAAGGCGAGATGCCTCGCCGTCACTATGATCTTCCCGCGCGCGACGATCCCGACTTCGATCGGGCCGCGGCGCGTGCCCTGCTCGAGGCTGCCCGCGTCAACGAGACGCAGCTCGCCGAGCGTGCCACCGGATACTACTGGGGCGAGCCTCGGCTGCGCCCGTACGTCGCGACGATGCTCGTTGAAGCGGAGCAGGCGCAGGACGATCGCCTCGAGCAGCTGGCGCGACGATTCCTGGGCTGAGGCTCGTGCTGGGCCGGCGATTCAGCGATCCATCACCGGCAGATACTCGCGCCACGGCCCGACTGCGTCGCGATACTGCTTGGCCATCACCCGCGCGATCTGCGCGATGTGCCCCAGGTCGTGCGCAACCCAGGTGGACAGCAGCTGCCGGAGGGTGACGGCGCCGAATGCCGGATGCTCGCCCTCGAGCGCGAGCTTCGCGTCGTCGAGCTGAAAGCCGGCGAGCGTGGTCAGGCTGTCGGCGCGAAGCTGCGCGAACTCGTCGAGCAGAGTCTCGAGCGACTTGCCCTGACTCTCGCGAAATTGCGCGAGACGATCGAATGGGGTGAAGCGCCGGTCCGCACCCTGCGCGAGGATGATCCTCGCCCGCGGAATCCAGTCCGCGCGCTCGCCATGGATGAGGTGGCCCACGATGTCGTACGGGCTCCACGTCTCCGGTCCTTCGGTCGCGTCGATCCACTCTCGAGGCAGTCCAAGCAGCATGGTGCGGAGCGTGCTCGGCGTACGCTCCAGCACGGCGACGGAACGATCGAGATCGAATTGCATGATTCAGCGGTCCGGGTTCGCGAGCAGCCGCGCGAGCAGTTCCGGCATCGCGTGCAGCTGATCGATGTGGTCGGGCGCGGTGTTGCCGGCGTAACCGCGCAGCTCGAAGCGGCCGGCGCGAGCCTCACTGAGCTGCTGCATTCCACGCGGACCCCAGCGCAGGACAGGGGCGCGGCGCAGGGCGAGCGCATGCAGCAGCCAGTCGGCCGTTTCGGTGGTGCTGGCGAAGGTGCCGGGAAAGATCTCGGAGTGGGTGACGAGGAATCGTTTCTCGCCCCGCACGGCGGCGCGGGCGAAGTCGGCGAATGCCACGAGATTCGTCGTGTCGAGCGCGCCGCCGGCCGCGAGCACGGTACCATCGGGGACGTACGAGGTGTGCATCCCGTCGAGCAGAAGCACGGCCGAGACGCGCGCGAAGTGCCTCGGCTGCCGGAGGATCGCCCGCACCGCGCCATGCCCGGCCGAAAAGCCGACGAGCGTGATGCGCCCGAGACGTACCGGTGCGCCGAGTGCCGCGGACGATTCGCGGGTCACGGCGGCGAGAAGGGAATCGAACACCGACGGATCGGTGAGCGCACGATCGTAGGCGCCGGAGCCCGATCCCACGTTCACGACGGCCGTCGCCACGTTCCGCCCGAGCGCGGCGACGGCCTGCTCCGGCAGCCAGGCGGCGCCGTGGAAGTGCACGACGAGATCGACCACGCCGCGCGAAGTCGCGCGCGCGGGCACGAGGAGCTCGACCGGCTTGCCTGCCGGGCCAGCGAACGTGCGCAGCGTGCCGAGCGGCGTCTTCTGTATCAGGCGCTCGTGGGCGCGCGTCGTCTCCGTCATGGGCGACGGATTCTGCGTCGCAGCCGGCTGCTGGGCGACGCCGGGCCACGCGATGACGCCAAGCATCACCAGCGCGACAGCGAATGTCGCGCAAGATCCGATCGGCGGAGCGGAGTAGGTCATCGTTCGCGAGC
>DASSIC010000260.1:0-2734 GCA_035692325.1 Gemmatimonadaceae bacterium
CACCGTGGCGTCGCGCGCGAGCGCCCCCGACCAGACCGTGCCCGTGACGACGGTGCCGGTTCCCTTCACCGTGAAGGCGCGGTCGATCGGCAGGCGGAACAGGTCGTCGGCGGCGCGCGCCGGGATCATACGTGCGGCGTCGGCCAATGCGGACTTCAACGCGACCACCCCAGCGCCCGTCGTCGCTGACACCGGTACGATCGCCGCGCCGGCGAGCGGCGTCGGCGCGAGGGCCGACTGCACGTCCTCCTCGACGAGCGCGAGCCAATCGGCGTCGACGAGATCGGACTTGGTGAGCGCGACGACACCCGCGTTTACGCCGAGCAGCGAGAGGATCGCGAGGTGCTCGCGCGTCTGTGGCATCATCCCTTCGTCCGCCGCGACGACGAGCAGCGCGAGATCGATCCCCGTCGCGCCGGCGACCATCGTCCGCACGAACGCCTCGTGTCCCGGCACGTCCACCACGCCGAGGGTGCCGACGCCGTCGAGCACGAGGGGTGCGAAGCCGAGATCGATCGTGATGCCGCGCCGCTTCTCTTCCGGCAGCCGGTCGGTGTCGACGCCGGTGAGCGCGCGCACGAGCGTCGTCTTGCCGTGATCGATATGGCCCGCGGTGCCGAGAATCATGCGTCCCTTCCGCTTACCACCGCTGCTCCTCCCACAGCTCGAGCGCGCGCAGCGGACGACCATCGGTGAGATGCTCGGCGAGGAACTCGCGCAGCAGCCGCTGGTGCGCGCGCGCCGACGCGTCGTCGAGCGGAGCGCCCGACGTGCCGGCGATGAAGCGGCGCAGCGCATCGCGCGCCTCCGCAGGCAGCTTCCGGCCCGCCGGAGCGAGCCTGCCGCAGCGTGCGCACAGCGCGCCGCCCGCGCGATGGCTGAACATCACCGTCGTCTCCGGCTCGAGCGGCGCATGGCAGTCGCCGCAGACGTCCACCGCCGGCGCGAATCCCAGCTCGGCGACGATGCGCCACGCCGCGGCGAGCGTCGCCGTCAATGCCGCGTCCGGTGCGGCCGTCGCCAGCGTGTCGAACGCTTCGGCCACCGCGTCGAACAAGCCGGCGTCGGCGGCGTCACGCCCGAAGCGCAGCGTCAGCTCGGCGATGGCCGAAGCGCCAGCGAAGCGTCCGAGGTCGGCGGCGAGCATCGGGCGCGCGACGACGACGTCGAACGCGCTGAGCGTGTCGAGATCACGACCGGGCTTGGCGTAGAGCTGCGCATTGCCCTGCGCGAAGAGATCGACCGCGCTGCCGAACCGGCGCGAGCTGCGCCGCGCCCCCTTGGCCAGGGCGGAGCGCACGCCCCCCTCCCGCGTCACGAGGCGCAGGATGCGCGACGATTCGAGGTAGTCGAATGCATGAAGAACGATCGCGTCGGTCGCGAGCAGCGCCATGCGTGAAAGATACTGCCGCGCACGAGGCGCAGCTCACCATCCGAGTCGCAGCCCGGCCAGCACGCGACGTCCCGCGGCGCGATAGCCCGTCTGGCGCAGCGACGCCTCGTCGGTGCGGCTGAAATCGTAGTTGAAGCCGGCCACGTCCGTGTAGCGCGCGTCGAACAGGTTCTCCAGCCGCAGGGTGGCCGTGGCGCTCGCGCGACCCCTTCCGGCGGGCACCAGCGCCAGGTCGCCCGAGAGATCGGCGCGCGTATACGCCGGCAGCGTCACGTGACTGGAGCTGAAGTCCGGCGCGAAGTAGTTGTCCTCGCGCGTGCCGACGCGCCGCGCGCGCAGGTCCAGCCCCACGCGTCCGCCGCGATAGCCGATTCCCGCGTCGAGCGTGTGCATCGGGCGACGCAACAGGCGCGCGCCAGCCACGAACAGCGCCGTCGCCGCCGAGCTGGTGCCGGGGTCCACGACCCTGGTGTCGAGATAGGTGAACGCGGCGTCAGCGTGGATGCCGTTCGGAAGCGACGTCCGTCCCTCGAGCTCGACGCCCGCCGTCTTCGTGCGCGCGACGTTGAAGTAGTCCGCACCTCCCGACGGCGCGTACCGATAGTCGATCAGGTCGCGGAACGAGTTGGTGAACCAGGTGGCGGACACCGTGGCGCGCTCGCCGAGCTGCTGCTCGATCCCGACGTCGGCGCTCACCGCATGCTCTGGGTTGAGCGCCGGATTGCCATTCACGAACCCGCCGCCGTAGCTCTCGAGGAAGGTCGGCTCGCGATACGCCGTGCCGACGCTGGCCCGCAGCCGCATGGTCGGCGCGAGCTGCGCGCTCCCCGCCACACGATAGGTGGCGAAGTCGCCGAACTGCTCGTTGTGATCGTATCGGCCACCGAGCGTCGCCGTGAAGGGCGCCGGCGCCACCAGGAGTTGCGCGTAACCTCCCATCGTGCGGCGCGCATGGCTGTAGGTGGGCGTGTCGCCGAAGCTGCTCGCCGTCCCGCTCTCCTGCCAACTGCGCTCCACCTGCCCACCGATCGTCAGGCGTGACTCTGCCGGGAGCTCCAACGCGAGACGCACGTCGCCGCTGCGCCGACGCGAGCGCTCGGCGGTCGTGAAGTAGTAGTCGCCGACGTCGCCGGGGCTGTCGGGCTGGTTGTCCGTCACGCCGTGCGCATCGGTCGACGCCAGGGCCACACGGAGCTCCGCCGCGCTCGCCAGGCGATATCCGGCGTCCATGCCCACCGCCAGCCGATCCTCGCGATGCACGGCGTTGCTGTCCACCACCTGCCCGCTGCCGTCGGTGGGGTAATGAAACGCGACGTCGGTGTATCGCAGCGAGAGCCGGAC
>DASSIC010000261.1:0-2137 GCA_035692325.1 Gemmatimonadaceae bacterium
TTCACCTGCAAGGGCATCGGCAGCTCGCCAAGCTCGTCGAGAAACAGCGTGCCGCCATCGGCCTCGGCAAACAGTCCGTCACGATCGCTCGTTGCTCCCGTGAAGGAGCCCTTCGCATGCCCGAACAACTCACTCTCGAGCAACGCTTCGGGGATGGCCCCGCAATTGACCGCGACGAACGGGGCCGACGCCCGGGGGCTGGCGCGATGGATGTAGCGCGCCACGAGCTCCTTGCCAGTGCCGCTCTCTCCGGTGATCAGCACCGTGGACGGATGCCGCGCAACCTTCTCGGCCAACGCCAGCGCATCGGCGATTTGCGGACTGCGGCCCACGATCCCGGTCGGCGCGCGCAACGCCGTGATCTCCTCGTGCAGCTGTGCGACCGTGCGCTGAAGCTGCTCACGCTCGATCGCCTTGCGCAGCACGAGCAGGACCTGATCGGCGCGGAACGGCTTGGCGATGAAGTCGTACGCCCCGCGCCGTATCGCCTCCAGGGCCGCCTCGTCGTCACCGTATGCGCTCATCATGATGACGAGCGCGTCGTCGCCACTGGCGCGGTGACGGTCGAGGAAGGCCAGACCGTCCATCCCGGGCATGCGCACATCACAGAGAATGATGTCGGCGGGCGAAGCGGCGAGCTGCTCGAGCGCCGCGGTGCCGTCGCTCGCGGTGCGCACGACATGACCTTCGGCCTGGAGGATCAGCGAGAGCGTGTGCCGCAGCCCGAGCTCGTCGTCCACGACGAGGATGTTCATTGGCGCACCACCTTGACTGAGGCGGTGGGAAGGAACAGGTGCAGGGCTGCTCCGCCCTCGCGCGCACGCTCCACCCAGACGATGCCGCCGAAGTTGTCCACGGTGCGCGCGACGATGGCGAGCCCCAGTCCGGTGCCCTTTCCCGGCTCCTTCGTGGTGAAGAAGGGATCGAAGATCC
Organism: Gemmatimonadaceae bacterium; assembly: GCA_035692325.1. Lineage (GTDB taxonomy): Bacteria > Gemmatimonadota > Gemmatimonadetes > Gemmatimonadales > Gemmatimonadaceae > AG11. The sequence continues at coordinate 934 of DASSIC010000261.1, forward strand.
GGTCCGCGTCCGCCTCGGGCACACCGCTTCCGGAGTCGGCGACGATGATCTTCACGAACTCGTCGCTGCGCTCCTCACGGGCCAGCCACGCGCTGACGCGTGGGCTTGGCGGGTGCGGGGTGCCGGAGGCGGGAACATCGCTGGCGCGCCTCTCGAATCCGCGCTGGATGCTGCTACGCGACATCACCGTCGTGCTCACCGCGATGACGCCGCTGTCACCTGCCGCGTCCGCCGCATTGAGCAGGAGATTCACGAACACCTGCTCGAGCTCGTGGCGGTCGCCGTTGACCACGGGCGCCTGCGGCGCGAGCGTCATCACGAGCGCGATCTTGCGCAAGTGCCCCTGCTCCGTGACGAGCGTCGCCACGTGCCGCAGCGTCTCGTGCACATCGATGGGAGTGGGACTCTGCCGGCGGGGGCGCGCGTAATCCAGGAGCCCGCGGATGATGCGGTCGATGCGAGCCGTCTCGCGCTCCAGCCCTGCAACCGCCTCCAGCGCGCGGGCATCTCCATTCGCTCCGACGCGAAGGAGGTGCGCATAGCCGCTGATCGCGCCGAGTGGATTGCCGATCTCATGGGCGATCCCAGCCGCCAGGCGCCCAACGCTCGCGAGCTTTTCGACGCGCACGAGCTGGGCCTGCTCGTGAAGGAGCCGTTCGGTCATGCGATTGACGCTCGTCGCGACCTGGGCCAGCTCGCTCGAGTCCTGGGGTTCGACGCGCCGCGCGAGATCACCGTTGGCAATGGCTTCTGCCGCCGCGGCAGTCCGTCGCAGTGGCTGGACGACGAGCCGACGCAACTGATACGCACCGAACGCGACGACGACGGCGACGTCGGCGGCGATGAGGAGACTGATGTACAGGATCGCCCGCGACGGGTCGAGGGTGTCGTACAGCAGCACCACGCTCCCCACCGCGAAGACGAGCGCGGAGACGGCGAGCAGGGCGAAGTTGACGAGCAGCTCCGTGCGGAGCGAGGGGAGGGATGCGGGGCGCGGCATGCCCGAGATGGACGAGCCGGCGTGGTGGAAGTGACGAAAGGCGGCCGGTTGGACCCGAAAGAAGAAGGGCACACCGACCGAGGTCGATGTGCCCTTCTGCATTCGAGATTCCCGTCAGACGTCGAACGTCTGACGTGCAGCCGTTACTTACAAGCCGGCTCGCCGTCGCCCGCGCCGCCCACGACCGTGTTCGTCGTGTTCACG
>DASSIC010000262.1:0-3207 GCA_035692325.1 Gemmatimonadaceae bacterium
CTTACGGTTCACCATGTGCGATGCGCGAGCTCCTCATCGGCCAGACGGTGGGCGGCAATCCGTTCGACGGCCTCGCGAAGGGCGCGGTCGGACAGGTGGGGGGCGGTGCGTCGCATCACCGGCAGCAGCTCACGCACGAGCTCGGCGAGACGCTCCTCCCGGCCAGGGGCCACGGGATCGGTCGCGTCTCTGACGCCCAGCATCGGGCGAGCGGGATGGAGCGGCAGCGGGAGGGACATGGTCGTGTTCTACCGGACGCGGCTGCTCCGGAAAGGTCACGCCCGTCGCTTCCGCTCAGTCGGCGCGGGCAGTCTCCGCCGGGTCGAAATAGGCCTGGATGCAGGCCGTCACCGCGGCGGCCATGACGTCGGGGGCCGCATCACCGAACTCAAGCCGAAGCTCGGGCAGGGACGCCCAGGCGAGCTTCAGCGCGACGATGAGCTTCTCCACCGGCACTCCCCGCCGGCGCGGCTCGGCGCAGAAGATCGCCATCGGTCCGACGAAGGCGGCCCTCCCCGGCCGTCGCGACGTCCCACTCCCGGCGGCTGCATCCAGGGCGTCGAGCAGCATGCGTCGACCGGCGACGACGAGTGCGTCGTCTATCTGGGGTGGACGGTCCGCGGCCCGCCACGCTGGCGGGGTCGTGAAGGTGTACTGCATCGATCCTCCGAAGCGCGCGGGGAGGGAGGAGCGCGCTCGCGCGTCTGGTCAGATCACGTCGACGCCTCGACAGTAGCATTTTCGGCGCGGAATGTCCAATGATTTCCGCGTGACGACCCGGGATGATGGTTGGTACGATTCCGTACCTTTCGCGCCTCGCCCCGTCCGCTCAGCTGCTGAGCGAGATCGGATGGAGTCTCGCGCGCGCATACGCATCACGACCGATTCGATAGCACGCGCACGACGCCTCCTCGAGCGCCGATCGGTCGAGCAGGGTGATCGTGCCGCGCTTGTAGCTGATGATCCCCGCGCGCTGGAGCGCCGACGCCGCGAGCGACACGGCGGGACGATGGACGCCGAGCATGTAGGAGAGGAAGCGCTGCTTGAGGTACATCACGTCGCTCCCGGTGCGATCGTGTGTGATGAGCAGCCAGCGTGCGCAGCGCTCCTCGAGCGAGTGCAGCCGGTTGCAGGCGACCGACTGCGAGACTTCCTCGTGAAAGGCGTTGGCATAGCGAAGCAGCAGACGACGGGTCGGCGCCGACGTGTCCATCACCGCATCCAGCTCGTCGACGCCGATCCGTTCGATCACACCTGGCGACTGCGCGAAGATGCGGGTGGTCGCGGTGCGCACACCGAGCAGCGCGGGAATGCCGATCATCCCTTCGTGGCCGACCGTGCCGACCTCGATTGTGTCGCCGTCGAGATCCTTCACGAGCGACAGGATGCCGACGAGCGGGAAGACGTAGTGCGTGAGGTCGGCGCCGGCCTCGTAGATCGCCTGCTCCGGCTCGATCTCGACGCGCTCGAAGGCGATCCGTTGTCGCGCTCCGGCGGGAAGCGCCGCCAGGAGCAGGTTTTCGTGTGCGGATGCCACTGCGGCGTGACCGTGGTGGTCGTCCCGCGCGTGCGAGAGGGTACCCATGCCGTCGTGCTCCCGACCGAGAGAACACTCACAGTCCGGCAGCGCGCGGTGCATCCCGCAACCGATGTCGAGCGATGAATGCGCGGCCCCGAGAGCCGCGACCGTGCTTCGTGCGTTCCATCCTAGGCAATTCCGGCGCCGGATCGAATTCCGGCGCCGGATCGCCGGCCTAGCGCATCGCCGTCGCCTTCGCGGCTGGCTGCTGCTTGTATACGACGCCGCCCTTCATGACGAAGGTCGGCTTCTCCATCACGGTGATGTCGCGCGTGGGATCGCCCGGCACCGCCACGACGTCGGCCCACTTGCCGGCGCTGAGCGTGCCGACGCGCTTGTCCCAGCCCAGCAGCTTCGCCGCGCTCGACGTGCCGGCGACGATGGACTGCATCGGCGTGAGGCCGCCCCACGTGACGAGCAGGGTGAACTCGTGACCGTTCGCGCCGTGCTCGCCCACGCCCGCATCGGTGCCGAGGGCGATCGGCACGCCGTTGCGCTGCGCGATCCGCACCGAGTTCCGCATTCCGGCCGCGGCGGCGAGTGCCTTCTCGGCCCGCAGCCCGGTGAGACGCCCGCTCTTCGCGGCGTTCTCCGTGAACTCGCCGGCGCTGATCGTCGGCACGAGCCATGTGCCGTGCTGCACCATCAGCTTCGCCCCGTCTTCGTCGAGGAAGGAACCGTGCTCGATGGATGCGACGCCCGCTCGCACGGCCAGCTTGATTCCCTCGGTGCCATGCGCGTGCGCGGCGACCTTGCGGTCGAGCTTCGCGGCTTCGTCCACGATCGCCTTCATCTCATCGAGCGTGTACTGCGTCGCACCGACGGCATCGCCCTCGGACAGCACGCCGCCCGTCGCGCAGATCTTGATGACGTCGGCGCCGTACTTCACCTGGTACCGCACCGCCTTGCGTCCTTCCTCCGCGCCGTCGGCGACACCGGTGCGGTAGTCGGCATCCATGAGCCCGGGCTTGTAGCCGTTCTCGTCGCAGTGACCGCCGGTGATGCCGAACGAATGCCCGGCGTTCTGCATGCGCGGCCCGGGCACTGCGCCGTTGGTGATTGCCTGCCGCAGCGCCATGTCGTCGAAGTTGGGCGCGCCGAGCACGCGGATGCTGGTGAAGCCGGCCATCAGGGTCTTGCGCGCGTTCTCCACACCGATGATCGCCGCGTAGCTGTCGTAGTCGCGGACGTTCGCGTCATCCGACTTCGGATCGGAGAGCGGCCGCCCGATGATGTGCGTGTGCGCATCGATGAAGCCGGGCAGCAGCGTGGCGTCGCCGAGGTCGATCACCCGCGCGCCGGTCGGTACGGTGACGCTCCCCTCGGCGCCGGCGGCGACGATCTTGTCGTCCGTGACGACGACGACGCCATTCTGCACAGCGGGGGCGCCGGTGCCATCGATCAGGCGGGCGGCCTTGAGGACGACGGTGCCCTTCGCCGGCGCTTGCTGAGCGGCGAGGGTGAAGGGAATGAGGAGGGCGAGCGCGAGATGACGGAGTCGCATGAGGAGGGATAGAGGGAGGGAAGTAGTCCTTCGAACATGCCTTGCGGCGTCCCTCGTGTCCAACCCCCGCGACGCGGCCGGTGCGGTTGACTCAGGACTGTTCAACTGCCTACTCACGACAGAG
>DASSIC010000263.1:0-2801 GCA_035692325.1 Gemmatimonadaceae bacterium
GGCGGCATGACGACCGGCCTGTCGGCGCTCATCGGCGGCGGAGCCGTGCTGCTGGCCGCGGTGGCGGCCGCCGCCGACGGCGCTCTGCTGGGCGGGGATCCCGAACCAGAACCATCGCCGCCTGTCGTGGGCGTGCTGCGCCGGCAGGAGCGGGCGCATCGTGCACTCGCGCTCACGCGGGTGCTCGCGCACCTGGTGGCCGGCGCGGCGCTGGCGCGCGTCTTCGTTCTCCAGCGTGATGGTGGCGTTCGCGGCTGGACGATCGCCCTGATCGCCGCGCTGCTCGTCGTCATCCTCGTCGAAGGCGTCAGCCGATCGCTCGGATTCGCGACGGCGCCCCGCCTTGCGATCGCCTTCTCGCCGCTCATTCGCGTGCTGGATCTGGTGCTCTCGCCGATCCTGCGGCTTGGCGTCGTCCTCGACACCACCTTCGAGCGCATCATGCCGCCGCCGACGATCGAGGAGCGGGCCGAGCAGCGCGAGGAGGCCACGGAGCAGTTCCGGCAGGTCGTGGCCGCCGAAGCCGACGTGTCGCACGACGAGGAGGCACTGCTGCACGGCGTGTTCTCGCTCGGCGACACCGCCGTGCGCGAGGTGATGGTGCCGCGCGTGGACATCGTGGGGATCGAGCGCACCACCAACTGGAGCGAGGTCGTGGACCGCGTGCGCAGCTCCGAGCATGCCCGGTTCCCGGTGTACGACGACACCCTCGACAACATCCAGGGCATCCTGTACGCGAAGGACCTGCTCCCCTTCGTGATCGACGACGACGAGCCGATGCACGGCTGGCAGTCCCTCGTGCGTCCGGCGTCGTTCATCCCCACGTCGAAACCGATCGACGTCCAGCTCCGTGACTTCAAGGCGGCGCGCACGCACATCGCGATCGTGAGCGACGAGTTCGGCGGCACCGCCGGTCTCGTCACGATCGAGGACGTGCTCGAGGAGATCGTCGGCGAGATCCACGACGAGTACGACGACGAGGAGCCCGAGATCGAGCAGGAGGAGAACAAGCGCTTCTGGGTGAGCGGCCGCCTCGCGCTCGACGAGCTTTCCGAGCTGCTCGGGCAGGACTTCGTGCGCGAGGACCTGAGCACCGTGGGCGGGCTCGTCTACGAGACCTTCGGTCGCGTGCCGCGACCGGGTGAAGCGGTGAAGCTCGGCTCCTACAAGATGGTGATCGAGCGCGTGCGCCGGCGCCGCATCGAACGGGTGTACTTCGAGCGCGTGCAGACCCCCGTGGGCTCGGCCGTCATATGAGCTCCGAGATCCTGATCCTCGGCGGCGCGCTCGCGCTCGTGGCGGCGCTCACGGCGGGCGGCATGGCGATGCGCTCGGTGAGCCGCATCTGGCTGCGCCATTGGGTGGAGCAGCAGCTGCGCGGCGCGCATGCGGCGATGGTCTACCTCGAGCGTCCGCAGCGCCTCATCATCGCATCCAGCGCGACCGTGGCGCTCATCCTGGTGCTGTGCGGCGAGCTCCTCCAGATGGATCACGCCGGAGATCCGCGGCACCTGGTCATCGCGCTCGCCAGCTTCGCTGCACTCGTCATCGTCGTGGGCCAGCTGCTGCCCCGCGCCATCGCGCGACGGTTCGCTCCGGGCGTCGCGTCGGCGCTGTCGCCGCTCATGGAGGGGGCCGCGATCATCGCCGCACCGGTCGTCGCCGCCGGCCGCCTCGCCAGCCGGCCCTTCGACCGCAATGGCGACGCGGGGCACGCCCCGGAGCGCGACACGATCCAGGACCTGCTCCGCGAAGGGGAGCTCGAAGGGGTCGGCGAGCGTGAAGAGATGGAGATCATCACCGGCGTGATGGCGTTCGGGGAGAAGACCGTGCGCGACGTGATGATCCCGCGCGAGGAGATCTTCGCGATCAGCATCGCCGCCACGCCGCGCGAGATCGCCGAGGAGTTCGCGACGTCGGAGTTCAGCCGTGCCCCCGTGTACGAAGGCTCCCTCGATCACGTGATCGGGATGATGCACGCCTTCGACGTGCTCAAGGTGCGCGGCGAGGAAGCGCCCGAGCTGCGGCCGGTTGCCGCCGCGCTCGATACCACCAAGTGCAGCGAGCTGCTCTTCCGCATGCTGCGCCAGAGCCGGCACCTCGCGCTCGTGCAGGACGCCGGCGGCCGTACCGTCGGTCTCGTGACGCTCGAGGATCTGCTCGAAGAGCTGGTCGGCGACATCCGCGACGAGCACGACGAGCCTGCGCCACGCCCCACTCCCTGATCATCGCATGCACGAACGCCTCCTCGCCGACTTCGCCGCGGGCCGGAAGGCCGCGCTCGCCCGCGCGATCAGCATCGTCGAGAATCACCGCCCGGGCTTCGATCAGCTCCTCGCCGTGTGGCATCCAAAGATCGGCCGTGCGCGACGCATCGGCCTCACCGGACCACCGGGCGCGGGCAAGAGCACCCTCACCACGGCGCTGACGCGCCGCTATCGGCAGGCGGGGCTGACGGTCGGCATCATCGCCGTGGACCCGACGTCGCCCTTCACCGGCGGCGCGCTGCTGGGCGATCGCATCCGCATGGAGGAGGTGGCGCTCGATCCGGGGGTCTACATCCGGTCGCTCGCCACGCGCGGCTCGCTGGGCGGCCTCTCCGCCGCGACGCGGGAGACCTGCGACGTGCTCGACGCGTTCGGCGTGGATCGCATTCTCATCGAGACCGTCGGCGTGGGACAGAGTGAGCTCGACGTCGCGCGCACCGCGGACACGAGCCTCGTCGTGCTGGTGCCGGAGAGCGGCGACTCGATCCAGACGCTGAAGGCCGGCGTGATGGAGATCGCCGACGTGTTCGTCGT
>DASSIC010000264.1:0-5432 GCA_035692325.1 Gemmatimonadaceae bacterium
TCCTGTCATGTACGCCATCGCGCTCATCCGCTACCGCCGTCCCATCGAGGACGTGCTCGCCGTGCAGGACCGGCACCGCGCCTATCTGAGATCGCTGAAGGAGAAGGGCACCCTCATCGCCTCCGGTCCCATGGACCCGCGTTCGGGGGGCGCGCTGCTGCTCCGCGTCCCCGACGACGATATGCACGGCGCGCTCGACGCCGTGCGCGAGGGTGATCCCTACGTCACCTTCGGCGTCGCGCAGTACGAGCTGATCCCGTGGGCGGTGAACACGGGGCGCGAGGATCTCGACAAGCTCTAGGCGCCGGCCGCTTACTTCACGCCGGCGAGCAATAGCACGAGCAGCGTCGCCCACTGCGGACCGAGCCATCCCTTCGGCCCGTCCTCGTACCACTCGTCGAGGCCGTGCGCGCCGCCGCCCGTGCCACCGCCGTCGATCGTGATCCCGGGCTTGCCCATCCCGATCGGCACGTTGGCGTCCGTGCTGGAGGCCGACAGCTCAGCGGTCCAGCCGAGCACCGCCGCGGCGTCGCGCGCTGCGCGAACGATGGGTGCAGTGTCAGGCTGCGTGCCGGCCGGACGGATGCCCACGGTGTCGATCGCGAGCGTGAGCCGATCCTTCGCCTTCGGCCAGCGTGCGTTCTCCGCCGCCAGCGCGCGCCAGAGCGCGCGCTGCACCTTCGCGTCGAGCGCGTTCAGCGACGCCGAGGACTCGGAGCGCATGTCGACGTCCATCGACGCCTCGAAGGGGATGGAGTTCACCGAGGTGCCGCCGCGGATGACGCCCACGTTGAACGTCGTCTTGGGCGTCGTGGGTACCTGGAGATCGGCGATCGCGGCGATCGCGCGGCCCAGCGCATGGGCGGGGTTCGGGTTGCCGAAGGCGCCGTAGCTGTGACCGCCGCGCCCCTTGTACGTGACGCGGTAGCGATGGCTGCCGACCGCTCGGCTCGTGATCCCATCACCCGTACCGTCGACCGAGATGAAGTAGTCGATCTTCCCCTTCAGCTCACGGTCGAACAGGTGGCGGGTGCCGCGCAGATTGCCCGGCCCTTCCTCGCCCACGTTGCCGACGAACACGATCGTGCCCGACGTTTTGACATTCGATGCCTGGAGCGCACGCGCAGTCGCCAGCACCACGGCGAGCCCTCGGCAGTCGTCGCCGATGCCACGCCCGGTCAGGCGACCGTTCTCGTTGCGCACGCGGACGTCGGTGCCGTCGGGGAACACCGTATCGAGGTGCCCGGCGAGCACCACCGTCGGTCCGTCCGCGATCCCACGCCGTTCGCCGATGACGTTGCCGACCGAGTCGATGCGCACGTTCGTCAGCCCGACGCGCTCGAAGGCGGCCTTGTAGGCGAGACCTCGCGCCGTCTCCATGAAGGGAGGCGCGGGGATCTCGCACAGGGCGATCTGCGAATGAAGCGTCGAGTCGTTGCCGGCGCGGATCGCGTCGAGCACGCCGCGCACGTCGGCGCGCGCGGCGAGCTGCGCGGGACCCTGCGCCGCGGCGATGGCAGGCACGGTGGTGAACGCGAGCAGCAGGAGCGCGGCCGCGGAGCGAGGCGTCGAGAGAGTCACGTGCGTGGATTGAAGGCGAAGGTGCGGGCGCGGCGCGCCGACTGACCGACTACGGCTCCGCGCGGTGAACCGCTGGACCGCCAATTCTGCAACAGCCCATCTGTGCAATCAGTGTAATCTGCGTTCAAACAGCAGTTGGAACGCAGATTTCGCGGATTTCGCTGATTGACGCCGACCGGCGGGCGTCAGTTCGCCGCGCGGCCGCCGACGACCATCAGTGAGCTGCCGAAGGGCACGGGTACCCTGCCCAGCAGTCGCGCCTCGACTCTCGACAGCGCGTAGAGTATGCGGTTGACCGGCGCCGGCGGCACCGCGGGCGACGCCGGCTCGCCGGGAATCAGCGCTTCCTTGATCCGCGTGGCGATCTTGCCGACGGCGGTCCAGTGGAAGAAGTAGCGCGACTCGTCGATGCGCAGGCCGCCATCGGCGGCCAGCCTGGCGAAGCTCGACTTGTCGTAGCGCGTGTAGTGGTGGTTCAGGTCGTCGTGGCGCGTCCAGAGCGCCATGAACGCCGGCACCGTGGCGAGGAACACCCCACCGGGCTCGAGCAGCGAGAGCGCGTGGCGCAGCGACGCCGCCGGATCGGGGAGATGCTCGAGCACGTCGAGCATCACGATCAGCGAGTAGCGGCGTCCCGGCTGGAAGCTCTCGTCGAATGGCGCGACGTGAATGCGGTCGCGATGCGGGCCATTGGGCGAAACGAGATCCGCCGCGGGCTCGACGCCTTCGACGAGCTGCACGCCGGGCAGTCGGGCGAGCTCGTCGAAGAAGAGCCCGTCGCCGCAGCCGACGTCGAGCACGTTTCGCCAGCCAGCAGCGGGACGATGCCGCCGCAGGGCGTCGAGGATGACGCGCTCGCGCGCGCGCCACCACCAGTGCCGCTGAAAGAGCTCGCGGTAGCGAGCGCCGTAGTCGGAATCCATGTCGGCTCCGGAGAGCCTACGGGCCCGTGCGGCGCGCCGGCACGACCGGCGTGTACTGCGGCGTCACGAAGCGATGGGTCTCCACCGGCATGCCGGCGCCCTGCCGCACCACCGATCCCACCACGTACAACGGCCGCCGCTTGGTCTCCTGATAGATCCGCCCGATGTACTCGCCGATGATGCCGAGAAAGAACAGCTGCACGCCCGTCAGGAACGACATGAAGAGCATGATCGACGTGAAACCCGCCGGCGCGCGATGCAGGAAGAGCTTCGCGTACAGCGTGTATACCGAGAAGGCCGCCGAGAACAGGATGGCGACGAGCCCGAGCATCGCCGCGGCGCGCAGCGGGACGATCGAGAAGGAGAACAGCCCATCCGACGCGAGCTTGAGCAGCTTGATCGGGCCGTAGTTGGTGGACCCGGCGAACCGCTCGTCGCGCTCCACGATGAGCCCCGTCTGCCGGAAGCCGACCCAGCTCCGCAATCCCCGCAGGTAGCGGTTGTGCTCGGGCGCGGCGCGCATCTGGTCCACGACCTGGCGCGACATCAACGCGAAGTCGCCCGAGTCGAGCGGCAGCCGCGTGTCCGCGAGCGAGGCGAGCAGGCGGTAGAACACGAAATAGCTGAGGCGCAGCGGCCAGCTCTCCTTCCGCTTCACCCGCTGCGCATACACGACGTCGAACCCCTCGCGATGCTTCGCGAGCAGCGCCGGAATGGCTTCTGGGCGATCCTGGAGATCGCCGTCCATCGCCACGATCACGTCCCCGGAGACGTAGTCGAGCGCGGCGCTCAGCGCGGCCTGGTGCCCGAAGTTGCGCGACAGGGCGACGATGACGAGTCGCGGATCCTTGCGCGCCGCCGCCTGAAGGAGCTCCAGGGTGCGATCACGGCTCCCGTCGTCCACGAGCACCATCTCGTGCGGGCCGCCGGGGATCGCATCCAGCACGAGGCCGAGCCGGCGCAGCAGCTCCGGAATCCCCGCCTCCTCGTTGTGCAGGGGGATCGCGACGGAAAGACGAAAGGCGGACATCATCGGCGAGCACGTCCCTTGAAGTAGATCATGTTCCACAGCGTCATCCCCGCGGTGCCGAGGGGATACGGCTCGAACACCACCGGTTCGAAGGCGGTGCTGAACAGCTCGCGCCATTCCTCGAGCGGTCGTGGATACTCCCCGCGATCGGCCCGCGCGAGAAAGCGCGAGATCGACGGCTTCGGCGGCAGCACGAGGTCGAACACGTGCACGTGACCGTCGTCCGACAGCAGCGTGGCCAGATGCGCGAGGATGCGCCGCGTGCTCTCGGTGTCGATGTGATGAAAGAGGCTGTTCGCTAGGATGAGGTCGAATCGCTGGTCCGGCGCGACCTGGTACTTCGTCACGTCGGCCACGACGAACTCGCGGCCGTGCCGCTGGCGCGCGTCGTCGATGTACGCTGGGTTGAAGTCGATCCCCAGGTAGTCGGCGTGCGCGAAGTGCGCGGTGTTGGTGCCGGGGCCGCAGCCGACGTCTAGGACGCGGCGCGCCTTGGCGACGTCGTTGTGCGCATACAGCGGCGCGAGCTTCTTCTCGGCGAACGGCGCCTGCCAGACGCGGTAGGCGAGGGTGTTCTCCATCACGCGCGCATAGGACTTCATCGCTGCCACCGGATCTGGAACTTGCCGACGTCCGCGCCGAACGGGTACCGTCGCTCGATCTCGGCGACGAACGCATCGGTGAGATTGGCCGAAAACTGCGGCGCACGGTTGAGGACGACCGCCGTCACGCCGTGCTGCTCGAGCGCGCCGAGGATGCGCGCGTCGCGCCCCGTCGGATCGTCGAAGAAGTCGAACAGCGTGCGCGTGGGATTCTGCAGGCCGGAGAGGAAGTAGATCTCCGGGCAGTCGGGGGACGCCCAGGTGTACCCCCCGCGCGCGTGACGGTGCAGGACCATCACGGCCGCATTGTACATGTCCGCATCGTAGTCGGGCACGTTCAGCCCGCCGCGCGGCATCTCCAGCGGGAGCGTGCGCGGATACGGCTGGTAGAGCACGCCCATCCCGAACAGCAGGCTCGTGTTCACGCGCAGCACGGCGAAGGCGACGAGAAAGATCGTCGTCAGCGCCGGCACGGCGGAAGCCATCGGTGTCGCGTACCGGTACAGCGCCGCCGCCGACAGCGCGACGAGCGGCGCGACGTAGCAGAAGTAGATGGGCGCCGAAAAGGGAAACTGCACCAGCGTGAACACCGCCATGACGCCGAGCAGCAGGAGCACCTGCGAGCGGCGCAGCGGCGAGTCGGCGTCGCCAGCCCGCGGTCTGGCGAGCGCGAGAACGCCGATGAGCGTCAGCACCGGCGGCAGCGCGCGGAGCGCGTACCAGACGATCCGGTAGACGAGCGGGACAGACGCCGAAGCGACGAGCCAGGCCGTGAAGATGACGGCCAGCGCCAGCGCGTGATAGCGCGTGAAGCGCGCCGCCATCTTTCGCCCGTACAGCGCGAGGAGGGCGAACGGCACGAGCCCGAGCATCGACCAGGGCGAGATCATGCGGTACGCCGCGCTGCCGAACCGCTTGGACGACAGGAGGAAGACACCGTTGAACAGCGGCTCGAGCGCGTGCCCGCGCACGAACGGCACGATGAACAACGCGACCGGCAGGGCGAACCCGAGCAGGAAGGGGGCGAGCAGGCGGGTGAGCGCAGCGAAGCGCGCACGGCTGTCGCCGGCGGGATTCACCCATTCGTTGCGGACGAGAAATCCGGCGACCAGAGTGCCCGGCAGCACGAACTGGATCGCCTCCGCCGGATGGAGCCCGTGCCGCACGACCAGGAACAGGGCGGCGACGAAGCAGAGCAGCGACAGCGTGGCAAAGGCCGAGTACGCGGGCGCGCGCCGCGCCGCCGCGCCCGCGGTGCGGCGGGACTCCTCATGCGCCTGGAATACCGCGAACAGC